>PMUN01000440.1:0-6916 GCA_003166875.1 Bryobacterales bacterium
GAAGAGCAAGCCCGCGCCCGCGCCTCCTGGAAAGGCGGCAGCCAGAAGTCCGCCAGCCCCGCCTTCCGCGAACTCCCCAAAACCAACTTCCTCGGCTACAAGGCGCTCACCGCGCCAAACGCCGAAGTCCTCGCCATCGTCAAGGACGGCGTCGGTGTCCCTGCCGCCGCAACCGGCGACTCCGTCGACGTAGTTCTCGACCAAACCACCTTCTACGGCGACTCCGGCGGCCAAACCGGCGACACCGGCGTCTTCCAAACACCCGACGGCAACACCACCATTGCCGACATCACCGGCTGCGTTCTCCCCGTGCAGGGCGTCCGCGCCCACAAGGCTCTTCTCAAGCTTCCACTCGCGGTCGGCGACCACATCCGCACCGTCGTCGACGGCGAGCGCCGCGACGCCATCCGCCGCAATCACACCGGAACCCACCTGCTCCACGCCGCGCTGCGCCAGGTCCTCGGCACTCATGTCAAGCAGGCCGGATCGTCTGTCGAGTCCGTGCGTCTCCGCTTCGACTTTTCTCACTTTGCCCAGGTCGCCGACGAAGAGCTCACCGAGATCGAGTCCATAGTCAATCGCGAGGTCCTCGGCAACGCCCGCGTCGAAACCCTCGAAGACGTGCCCATCGACGTGGCCGTCAACGAGTACCACGCCATGGCTCTCTTCGGCGAGAAGTACGGCGACAAGGTTCGCGTCGTCAAGCTCTCCGACGGTTTTTCGACCGAGCTCTGCGGCGGTACGCACACCGCGGCCACCGGCGAGATCGGCCTTATCAAAATTGTCTCGGAAGGCTCCGTCTCTTCGGGCGTTCGCCGTCTCGAGGCCATCACCGGCTTCGGATCGCTCGATACGTTCCGCCAGGACTTTGAAGTCGCCAAGCTCGCCGGCCAGTACGTCCCATCGACCGACAACCTCACTGAGATCCTCCGCGCCAAGTTCGCCTCGCAGGAAGAAGAGCTCAAGCGCCTCCGCCGCGAGCTTGAAGAAGCCCGCATGAAGTCCGCCGCCGGCGCGCTCGATGAGGCGCTCAGCAAGGCCGTCGACATCAAGGGCGTCCGCCTAGTAACACTTCGCGCCGACTCGCTCGAGCGCGGCCAGCTCCGCACCCTCGTCGACAACCTCAAGCAGAAACTCGGCGAAGGCGTTGTGGTTCTGGCCTCATCGCAGCCCGAAGGCAAGGTCGCCCTCATCGCCGGCGTCACGCCCTCGCTCACCAAGCGCATCCAGGCCGGCAGGCTCGTGGGAGCAGTCGCCAAGCTTGTCGGCGGCTCGGGCGGAGGCAAGCCCGAAATCGCCGAGGCCGGCGGCAAGGACCAGTCGCAAATCACCGCTGCGCTCAATGCCGCGCCGGAGATTGTTGGGCAGTTGCTGGGGTAAGCACATAAGGATCAGGGTTCGCGTCTTCCCGCCCTGGCGCCGCAGCACAGGCGAGACAAGGATGGGCACCGAGCAAGTTGCGGGAAGGCTTTCTGCCCGGGGAATGCCGTAAGCTTGGCGCATGGTCATACAAGGCATTGAACCCACGACCATCGCCAAGCTGCGTGAGCGGTTGCTGGGCTGGTATGCGCGCAACCAGCGCGACCTGCCCTGGCGGCGCAGCCGGGATCCCTACGCCATCTGGGTCTCAGAGATCATGCTCCAGCAGACCCGAGTGGCCGTGGTGGTAGAGCGCTACCAGGCTTTTATGATGCGGTTTCCCACCCTGCTCTCGCTGGCGCTGGCGCCGGAGCAGGCCGTGCTGGCCCTGTGGAGTGGACTGGGTTACTATCGCCGCGCACGCATGCTGCACAAAGCCGCGCAATTTGTGGCTGGTCAATGCCGGGGCACCCTGCCAACCACCGCCGAAGAGTTGCGAGTCCTTCCCGGGATCGGTGCCTACACGGCCGCCGCCATCGCAAGCATCGCCCACGGTGAGCGAGTGGCTGTGGTGGACGGAAATGTCGAGCGGGTGCTGTGCCGCCTGCAAGGCTGGGAGATGGGCAGCCGCGTTGGCGGTGCTGCCTTGCGACGGAAAATTGAGGCCCTCGCTGCCGAGTTGGTTGATCCGCTGCGGCCGGGCGACTTTAACCAGGCCCTGATGGAACTGGGAGCCACCGTTTGCAGCCCGCGCAATCCCCGATGCCAGATGTGCCCGCTGGCAACCGATTGCAGCACGCGCGGCGAACATAAAACAACGCCCAAACCCCGCATGTTGAGCCAGGAAGTGGCCTACGCACTCTCAGTGCGCACTGGCCGCAGGCCCGGCCTTACCCACCGCGAGGTTCTGCTCCAACAGCGCCCCGCCTCGCAAACCGTGATGCCAGGCCTGTGGGAGTTGCCCGCCCTGAGTGAAGCCGCAGTGCCAGAACAGGCACTGCACATGACCCTGCGCCACGCAATCATGCAGGTGAATTACTATGTGCGCATTCGGGTCGTGTTTGAAGAAGAAATCGAGGCGCTCACCGTGGCTGGGGGGGAGCGGCGTTGGGTTCCACTCAATGAGGCCAATGAAATGGCGCTCACCGGCCTGACTCGCAAGGTACTCATTCGCGCCCACCTGCTACCCACCGTCTCGCCAGATGCCATTGCCCCGCCGGCCGAGGTGGAAGTAGTCTGAAGATTCATCGTTGTGCTCTCTTGAAAGCAACCGCAGTACACCTTAACCCTCCAAAGGAGATCCAATGTACCGCAAGGGAATGTTCGTGATCATGGCTGCAGGCATTCTGGCCGCAACCCTCGTTCGCGCCCAGCAGCCTGTCGCCGATCCGGTTCCCGAGATTGCCGGTTTGCCGCCGGCCGCTCGTGCCGCCGCCGCTTCCATCGATCCTGAAAAGATTCGCGCTCACGTGCGCTTCCTCTCGCTCGACCTTCTTGAGGGCCGCGGCCCCGGCACCCGCGGCGACGCGCTGGCCGCCGAATACATTGCCACCCAATTCGCCCTCGCCGGGCTGGAGCCTGCGGGCGAAAACGGCACATACTTCCAGCGTGTGCCGCTGGTGGCCGTACACACCATTGAAGACAAAACAAAATTCTCTTTGGTGAGCGCCGGCGGCGCGCCCATCAACCTCGCCTACGGCACAGAAATCGTCTCCAAGGACCAGACCGGCCAGCCCAATGCTGAGATCGACGCGCCCATTGTTTTCGTCGGCTACGGCATTCGCGCGCCGGAATACAACTGGGACGACTACGCCGGTGTGGACCTGAAAGGCAAAATCGCCCTGGTCATTGTGAACGAGCCGCCTTCAGACGACGTAAAGTTTTTCAAGGGCAACGCCCTCACCTACTACGGCCGCTGGACCTACAAGTACGAGGAAGCCGCCCGTCACGGCGCGAAAGCCGTTTTCATCATCCACACCACGCCCACCGCGGGCTATGGCTGGGAGGTGGTGCGAAGCTCCTGGAGCGGCGAAGATCCGCAGTTGAAACTCGCGCCCGGTCAGCCGGCGCTAGCCTTCGCCGGTTGGTTCACTCGCGACGCCGGTGAGAAATTGCTGGCTATGTCGGGACATCATGTGGACGAACTATTGCAGGTTGCCAACTCGCGCGACTTCAAGCCCATTCCTCTCGGAGTTCACCTTCGCGGCAACATGCCGACTAAAATTCGACAGATTGAGTCGCGCAACGTAGTCGCAATGGTTCCGGGCAGCGATGCAAAGCTCAAATCGGAGGCGGTAGTATTCACCGCGCACTGGGATCATCTGGGAATCGGACCGGCCGTGAATGGCGACTCCATTTACAACGGCGCGGTGGACAACGCCACCGGATGCGCCATCTTGATGGAACTGGCGCGGGCCTGGGCCACGCTGCCTGAAAAGCCACGACGCTCCGCAATTTTTGTCGCCGTCACAGCGGAAGAGGCCGGCCTGCGTGGATCGGAATATTATGCCGATCATCCCGTACTGCCGCTGGGTAAAACGGCCCTGAACCTGAATTTCGATGCCTTCCCTCCGTTCGGGCGCACCAAGGACGTTGAGGTGACGGGCGCCGAGCGCACCACCGTGTGGGCGACGGTTCAGGAAGTCGCGCGGCGAATGAACATCGCAATAAAGCCCGATGCTCATCCCGAACAAGGCCTTTTCTACCGGTCCGATCATTTCGCGCTGGCCCACGCGGGCGTACCGGCTTTTTCCATTGACCTGGGAACCGATTACGAAGGCAAGCCGCCGGGATATGGCGAAAAGGTCTTCGAAGAATATAACGAAAAGCACTATCATCAGCCATCGGATGAATATCACGACGACTGGGATTTCGGCGGGATGGAAGAGGTGGCCCAGTTTGCGATTCAGATCGCTACGACCGTGGCGAATCAGGAAACCCTGCCTACGTGGAATGCGGGCGATGAATTTCTGCCCGCCCGCGAGCGGTCGGGCAGACAGGAGGCAGGCGGCAGGAGGCAGTAAGCATCAACGATCGTGGTGGGGTTGGGGTTTCTGCCGCCTGCCGCCCGCCTCCTGCCTCCTGCCGCCTGGCCTCACTTCGCGTCACGCCAGTTATCGCCGATTCCGACATCTACTATTAACGGAACATCCAGCTTCTGGACGTTCTCCATTTCGCGTTTTACCATTTTGGAAACTTGCTCGGCTTCGTCAGGGGGGCTCTCGAACAATAATTCGTCGTGGACCTGCAGCAGCATCTTGGTTTCCAGATTTTCCTGGCGCAGGATTTCGTCGATTCGAATCATGGCCAGCTTGATGAGATCGGCGGCGGTGCCTTGCAGCGGCGTATTTACGGCGGTCCGTTCCGCGAAGGAGCGCGCGTTCGGATTGCGGCTGTGCATGTCGGGAATCGGCCGCTTGCGTCCGGACAGTGTCAGCGCCATGCCAGTCTTGCGAACCTCGGCGATTGTTTCCTGAATAAACTTCTTGACGCCCGCGTGCAATTCGAAGTAGGTGCGGATGTATTCTTCCGCCTCCTTGCGATCGATCCCGAGCGACGCCGCGAGGCCAAACGGCGTCTGTCCATAAACTATCCCGAAGTTGACGGCTTTGGCGTTGCGGCGCATCTCAGAGGTAACCATCAAAGGCGGAACGCGGAAAACCTCGGCGGCAGTGCGGGTGTGGATGTCCTCGCCGTTGCGGAACGCGGCGACCAAAACCGGATCGTGCGACATGTGCGCCAGCAGCCGCAGCTCGATCTGGGAATAGTCGGCCACTACCAGGCGCCATCCGTCGCGTGGAACAAACGCGGCGCGTATCTCACGCCCCAGCTCGGTGCGGATCGGAATGTTCTGGAGATTCGGGTTCGATGACGACAAGCGGCCCGTGGCGGCGCCGGCCTGGTTAAACGTGGTGTGCAAGCGGCGCGTGGTCGGATCGATCAACGCGGGCAAGGCGTCAATGTAAGTGCCCTTCAACTTCGCTAGTTGCCTGTACTCCAGCACCTTGCGCGCAATTTCATGATCGGCCGCCAAGCCCTCCAGCACATCCGCCGCCGTTGAAATGGTTTTCCCTTTGCCGTACTTCACCGGAGCGGGTAGATTCAATTCTTCAAACAGAATTTTCCCGAGCTGTTGCGGCGAATTGATGTTGAATGGCCTGCCGGCCAGTTCGTAGATCTCTGCCGAGAGCCGCTGTATGGTGGCATCCAACTGCTCGGATAATACTTTGAGCTGCGCCGGCTGGATGCGAATGCCGGTTTGTTCCATCCCCGCCAGCACGCCTGCCAGCGGCAGATCGATGCGCTCATAAATTTCGCGCAATCCCTGCGAGTCGATTTCAGGATTCAGCCGCTCAGCCAACGTAATCGCCAGATCGGCATGCTGTTCCGCAGCCGCTCCGAGTTTGCGATCGATGTACCGTTCAGCCAGGATTTCAGGCGAGCAACCCGACGGATCGGCGCATAGCAAGAAGGCGTACAGCATCACGTCGTGCCGGAAGCCACGGGCCTCGATTCCATATTTGGCCAACGCGAGGGTCAAACTTTTGACATCGTGGGCGACCTTGGTGCGACTCGGGTCTTCAAGAATTGGCTTCAGCAAGTCCAGAAAATCGGTCGAAAGCGCGCGCCCAACTCCCGGCTGATAGGAGACGCCGACCATGGTGAGCGGCAAATCACCTTCGAGCGAGGATTGTATGGCGAACGCAATCGGCTTCGCGCTGTCGAGTTTCGACAGGCTTTCTGCGTACTGCATCGCCTCGTCGCGGGTGGCGATGGTGGCGTAGTCGCGAGTGTGCGCGTCTTCGGTGGGACCAACTTCCTTCAGGAGGCTGTAGAATTCCAGTTCCTTATAAATCTTCTTGAGTTCGGGAATCTCCGGCTCTGCAGCCGTGAAATCCTGAAGCTGGAATTCGATGGGTACCGTAATATCGATGGTCGCGAGCCGCTTGCTCATCAGAATCTGGTCCCGATTGTTCTGCAGACTTTCGCGATATGTCTTGCGCTCCACTTCGGCGGCATGCTCGATAACCGCTTCCACCGATCCGAAGCGCTGGATCAGATCCCGAGCTCCTTTTTCACCAATCCCGGGAGCGCCAGGAATGTTGTCCACCGAATCACCCATGAGCGCGAGCAAATCGGATACCTGGCCGGGCTTGACACCCATGAACTGCTCGGCCGTCTCCGCGTCGTACCAGATATCTTCTTTGACGGGATTGTACATGTGCACCCGATCGTTCACCAGTTGCAGCATGTCCTTGTCGCTCGAAACGATAACAACATCCGCGACTTCGGCGGCGCGATTTGCCAGCGCGCCGATTACATCATCCGCCTCGAATCCCGGGAACTGCAGAATCGGGATGCGCATGGCTTCGAGCGTGCGGCGGATGTAGGGAATCTGTTCACCGAGGTCGGGC
Source organism: Bryobacterales bacterium (assembly GCA_003166875.1). Taxonomy (GTDB): domain Bacteria; phylum Acidobacteriota; class Terriglobia; order Bryobacterales; family Bryobacteraceae; genus Palsa-89. The sequence continues at coordinate 6,774 of PMUN01000440.1, forward strand.
GGCATCTCAGTGCGGTTGGCTTTGTACTCCTTATGCAACTCTTCGCGGAATGTCTTCCCGGATTCGAAAATAGCGGCGATGTATTCAGGTTTGTAAGTCGCGCGAAGCTTGCGCACCATGTTGTGAAAGATGTAGACGGCCTC
>PMUN01000440.1:7010-40666 GCA_003166875.1 Bryobacterales bacterium
AAGAGCGGCTATCGTGTTTACGGCGGATCGCGCGGCGCGGTCACCGCACCGGGCGCCGAAGCTCTTACGCTCGACGTCACTGACGATGCATCCGTGGCGCAGGCGATCGAAACCATTTTGGCACGGGAGGGCCGGCTGGATGTCCTGGTCAACAACGCCGGGTTCGGAATCGCCGGAGCCATTGAGGACACCTCCATCGACGAAGCGCGGGAGCAGTTCGAGGTGAATTTTTTCGGCGTCTTGAGAATGTGCCGCGCGGCGTTGCCTAGCATGCGCGAGAAGAAAGCCGGTTACATCGTCAATATCGGATCCATAGGCGGCCTCATCGCGATTCCCTTCCAGGGCTTCTACAGCGCCTCCAAATTCGCGCTCGAGGGCCTGAGCGAGGCTTTGCGGCTGGAGGTGCGGCCGTTCGGTATTCACGTAGTGCTCATCGAACCCGGCGATCATCGGACGTCCTTTACTCAAAATCGCCGCTCCACGCGCGGTTCGGCGGAAGGTTCCCCTTACCGGGATCGTTTTGAGCGCGCGATCGCCCGCATGTCGTCGGACGAACAAGGCGGGCCCAGCCCGGAAGCAATCGCGCGGTTGTTGTGTAAGGTTTTGAACCGTGCAAATCCCCGTTTGCGATACACGGTGGGCCCGGCTCCGCAGCGCGCCGCCGTGTGGCTGAAGCGGAGCATGCCATACGCGGTCATTGAGAAGATCATGCAGGATTACTATTCGCGCTGAGAGGTGCTGCCATGAAAATTAATATTGAAGACTTACGCCGGCATTATGCCTCGCTCTCCGATGAGGCGCTCCGCGCGATCAACAGGACTGAGCTGGTCGAAATCGCGCGGGAATGTTACGACCAGGAATTGGCGCAACGAGAGCCGCCGAAGAAGGCTGAAAGGCTGCCTCGGCCAGTAATTCACGCTGCCCCTCTGGATGAGCCCGAGCATGAAGAAACGCAAGAAGCGGCGGAAGACGAGTTAGACGTCGAAAGTGAAGACACGCCGGAGTGGTCTCGGGAAGCCGCTTGCGTTTGCACCTTCGCCACGTATGCCGGAAATAACGCTACCTCAGATGCCGAAAATGCGCGTGACGTTTTGACGGAGGCTGGAATCCCCTGTTACGTCGCTTTGCGCCACATCAATGCCACCCTGGCGCCGCCGTCGCGCTCTGAATATCGCGTCATGGTCCCTGGCGGACTCAATTTCGAAGCCGCCAGCGTGCTGGATAAGGAGATTTTCAACGCTGAGATCGAGGCGGAATGGCGAGCACATTTCGCAGTCCTCTCGGATGAAGACCTGCTGGGAGTGAACAAAGAGGTTCTCTTCGGAGGCCTCCTGGACCGCATTGAGCGCGTCAGGAGAGCCTACGATGAGGAGGTCGCTCGGCGGACGAACACCAGCAACCAGCAACCGTAAACCAGCAACCTGCTCTGTAGGCGGCGAGACATTGACACGCTAGGCTACAACTCCTATGCTTGTGGCATGGAAGTGCATCTCTCGGCCGAAAAAGAGGCCCGGCTCCGCGAAGTCGCAACTCGGACTGGCAAGGACGCCGGCCAACTGGTCGAGGAAGCGGTTGACCGCATGCTGGAGTATGATGTCCGATTCATCGAGGCCGTGGAAGAAGGACGCGCCTCCGCCCGCCGCGGCGAGCTCATAGAGCATGACGACGTCGTTGAACGCATCGAGCGAATGTTCCGTTCTTGATCCGAGTCCGATGGACTGCGAGAGCCGCGGAAGATCTTACCAGAATCGTTGACCGCATCCGCCAAGACAATCCCGACGCTGCCCAGCGCGTTGCTCAGACGATTTACAATGGCGTCGCCGCGCTGCGGGTTTCTCCAAGACGTGGTCGTGCCGGCTTAGCGCGCGATACCCGAGAGCTTGTCTTTGCACCGTGGCCTTACATTGCCGTATATGAAGTTATCGACGATCACGTACAAGTGCTCCGCATCCGGCACACCTCGCAGGATTGGCCATGAATCTCGACCGTTCAGCGCGCTGGCCGCGGCTACGCTTCCAAAACCACCGGCAGTTTCGCGGCATCCCACGCGGCCAGCCCGCCGGCCATCTCAACCAGATTAGTGATCCCATACTGGTGGAGGATGCTGGCGGCGATGGAAGAGCGGTAGCCGCCCGCGCAATGCACGGCGATACGGCGATCGCGAGGGATTTCCGCGATGCGCTCCTCGAGATGATTGAGCGGAATATTCACGCTGCCGGCGATATGTTTTGCCAGCCACTCGCGCGGATTCCTGATGTCCAGCAACAGCGGCGGATTAGCGCTGGCTAACTCCTCCGCCACCATCGGGGCGCTCAGGCGATCAGTCGGCCACACCAAGTCTGGCCGCGAGGCAAGCGCTTCCATGCCTCCATTCAGGTAGCCGTTGACGTGATCGAAACCAATGCGTCCCAAGCGTAGCGCGGCCTCCGGTTCGCGTCCAGGCTCGGCAATAATCAAGATCGGCTTGTTGCGGTCGAGGACCGTGCCCGCCCAAGTCGCATATTGGCCGCCCAGCCCTATATTGATGCTGCCAGCGAGGTGACCCTTTGCATACTCGGCGGCATCGCGGACGTCCAGGATCTGAACACCCGCATCTCCCATGCGGAGGACTTCATCAAGATCGATGGGATGCAGAACCTGTTCCAGATTATGCTCCAGAGTGGCGCGCTCGCGAGTGTTGAGAATGGCGTCGTAGGTGAAGTACGGGGGAGCGTCGGGTTGGTCCGCAGTGACCAGACGAATGAATTCTTCTTTCGACATGGGCTGTAGGGCGTAGTTCAATCGCCGCTGATCTCCCAGTGAGGAGACCGTGTCGGAGGAGAGCTTCTTCCCGCAGAGCGAGCCGGCGCCGTGAGCCGGGTAAACCAGCGTCTCATCAGGAAGCGTCATCAGTTTGTTGCGCAGCGAGTCGTAAAGATGAGCGCCCAGGTCGTTGGCGCTCCATCCCAGCGACGCGCGCAGGTCAGGACGGCCCACGTCCCCAATGAACAACGTATCGCCTGTTAGGACGGCGTAGGGTTTGGCCGGGGCCTTCTCGAGATCGAACGCCAGGATTGAGATCGACTCGATGGTGTGGCCGGGGGTCTCGAGCACTTTCAGGCGCACTCCCGGGAACTCCAGCGTGTCGCCGTCCTGCATCGCCACGAAGGCATATTCTGCCTTGGCGCGGGAGCCGAGACGGATGGTTGCGCCGCAACGGTCGCGCAGTTCCAGATGGCCGGCAATAAAGTCAGCGTGGAAATGGGTGAGAAAGACGTCGCGGATTTGGAGTCCCAATTTCTCGGTGTCGGCCAAGTACTGCCCGATATCACGCTGCGGGTCGACGATGATAGCGCTAAAACTGGCCTCGTCTCCCAGCAGATACGAGGCGTGGGCCAGGCAGCCCAGATAGTACTGTTTTAAAATCATGGAGACTTCTTCAGTCTAGCGTTTCGTTAGCGCCGAAGCCGCGGTCGCGGTAGAATGAAATTTCCACTTCAGGGGCCTCGGCGCGATCCGCGCTGAGCCAGTAGACGAAAGATAATTCAGAATCGATCAATGAAAGAACGAGTACGTTCCACCACCATCCTCTGCGTGCGCAGAAATGCCAAGGTTGTCATGGCCGGCGATGGGCAGGTCACACTCGGCCAGGAAGTGCTGAAGGCGTCGGCCAAAAAGCTGCGGCGGCTGTATAGCGAAAAAATCCTGGCCGGTTTTGCCGGCTCAACCGCCGATGCGTTCGCGCTTTTCGCGCGCTTCGAGGCGAAGCTTGAACAGTATAACGGCAACCTGGCCCGTAGCGTCGTCGAACTCGCCAAAGAATGGCGAACCGATCGCGTGTTGCGCCACCTGGAAGCCCTGCTTTTGGTGGCCGATCCGAGCAGCACCTACATCGTCAGCGGCAATGGCGACGTGATNNGAAAATACTAAACTGGGAGCGAAAGAAATCGCGGAAAAGGCCATGAAGATCGCCGGGCAGATCTGCATCTACACTAACGAAACTATCAGCTATGAGGAATTGGGCTAAATGGTGATTTATCTGCCCACGCAAGCTCTGGACGAAACGCCGCTCTTGGATGAGCTGACGCCGCGTGAAATCGTCCAGGAGCTCGACAAGTACGTTATTGGCCAAGCCGACGCCAAGAAAGCGGTAGCCATAGCGCTTCGCAACCGTATCCGCCGCCAGAAACTCGAGCCGGAGATGGCTGACGAGGTGATGCCCAAGAACATTCTCATGATCGGGCCCACCGGCGTGGGCAAAACCGAGATCGCGCGGCGGCTTGCGAAACTCGCCAATTCGCCATTCCTGAAGGTGGAAGCCAGTAAGTTCACCGAAGTGGGTTATGTGGGCCGCGACGTGGAAGCCATGATCCGCGATCTGGTGGACATCTCCATCGACATGGTGCGCGAGGAGCGCATTGAGGAAGTGGCGGAACGCGCCGAACGCAACGCCGAGGAACGGCTTCTGGATCTGCTGATGCCCCCGCAGCCGGAAGCTTCCGAAAGCGCGGAGCGGACCCGCGAGAAGTTGCGCGAGAAACTGCGCGCGGGCAAGCTGGACGACCGCATGGTGGAAATCGACGTCCGCGATCGTGGGCCCACGTTCGAAATCTCGACCGGCCAGGGCATGGAAGAAATGGACGTCAATCTGAAGGACGTTCTGCCGGGCTTGTTCGGACAGCGCACCCGCAAGCGCAAGATGCGCGTGGCGGAAGCCGCCGAGTACCTGGTTCAGGAAGAAGAGCAGAAGCTGATCGACATGGATCAGGTGACGCGAGTGGCGCTCGAACGCGTGGAGCGCAACGGCATCATCTTTCTGGACGAGATCGACAAGATCGCCGGGCGCGAATCCGGCCACGGTCCGGATGTCAGCCGCGAAGGCGTACAGCGCGACATTCTTCCCATCGTGGAAGGCACCACGGTGAACACGCGCCACGGCTTCGTGCGAACGGATCATATTCTGTTCGTCGCCGCCGGCGCGTTTCACGTCTCGAAGCCCAGCGATCTCATTCCCGAGCTGCAGGGCCGTTTTCCCATCCGCGTGGAGCTGAAGTCGCTCACCGAGGCGGATTTCATCCGCATTCTGCGGGAACCGAAAAATGCGCTGGTGAAACAATACACGGCGTTGCTCGAAACCGAAGGCATCAAGCTGACCTTCACCGACGATGCGGTGGAGGAGATTTCCGGTTTCGCCGCGCGGGTCAATTCGACGTCTGAAAATATCGGCGCCCGCCGTCTGCACACCATCATGGAAAAGATGCTGGAGGAAATATCGTTCGCGGGCCCGGATCTCAAGAAGAAGAACGTGAAGATCGACGCGGCCTACGTTCGGAAACAACTGGCCGACATCGTTAAGGACCAGGATCTCAGCCGGTATATTCTCTAGAATGTCCGGGAACTCTGCATTGACGGTGGGGCGGACCCCCAGGTCCGCGCGGGTCCCCCTGGACCCGNNCGGACCCGGGGGTCCGCCCCACCAAACGAGTGCGTGCGCCACGTTGGCGTCGATCGCGTGTTTGTTGCTGGTGGGGTGTGGGTCGGTGGGAGAGCCACTCTACCCCGCATTGAATCTTCCCACTCGCATCGTCGACCTCACCGCCGTTGAGCGCGGCGACAAGATCGACATTCGTTTCACCGTACCGCAGAAAACCACTGAAGGCTTGGTGCTGAAACAAATCGGAAGCGTCGATCTGCGAATCGGACCCAGTCCCTCGGGTGGATTCAACCCCAACGACTGGGCCAACGGCGCCCAGAAGATCAATGTTTCACCACTTCCGCAACCTGGCGGTGGTCGCGCCGAGCAGCCAGTTCAGGGTCTGGTTGGCAAAGAACTGCTAGTAGGCGTGCGCTTGGGAAATACGAAAGGCCGGCTGTCGGATTGGTCGAATTTTGTCCCAATCACCATCGAAGCCCCGCTCGCGAAACCCGCCAACGTAAAGGCTGGAAACGTGCCGGAAGGAGTGCATCTCACCTGGGACCAACCAAACCTGACCGCCTTCCGCATCTTTCGAAAAACCGAGGAGCAGAAAGAGCCGACCCTGCTGGCAACCCCGGATAAGCCGGACTACGTGGACACCACCACCGAATACGGTAAGACCTACCAGTATTACGTGCAGGGAATTCACGACAAGAACGAAAGCGACGTGGTGGAATCTGGGAGCATCACGCCCAAGGATGTTTTCCCGCCACAGGTGCCTACCGGCCTCACAGCTTCCGTCGGGCTCGGGGCGATCGAACTGGCTTGGACCCGGAATACTGAATCGGATTTCAAGGAATATCGAGTGTTTCGTTCCGAGGAGAACGGCCCGTTCATCCAAATCGCGGCTGGCCTTGAGGCCCCTATCTACTCGGATCTCAAGATAGTATCCGGCAAGCATTACCGCTATCGGATTTCCGCTGTCGACCAGGTGGGGAACCCGAGTGAGCCATCCGAACCCATAGAAGTCACAGCACCATAAAGATCACCCATGAAGATCATCCGCTACAGCTTGAATCCACATACGCCGCCGACAGCCACTGATTCCGATCCCGATGTGCGCCACGGCGATTTATCGGAATTGCCTCCCGAGGCGCGGCTTCTGCCTCCCTGCTCACCATCCAAGATCGTTTGCGTGGGCCGCAACTACGCTGAACATGCCAAAGAACTCGGCAATGAAGTGCCGCAAGAGCCGCTGATATTTCTCAAGCCTCCGTCATCGCTCATCGCTTCCGGCGACGCGATCGTCTATCCGAAACTATCCCAACGTGTCGACTTCGAAGGCGAGCTGGGCGTTGTGATCGGCAAGCGGGCACGCAATGTCTTGAGCGCCGACGCCAGTGAATACATTTTGGGCTACACCTCGGTCAACGATGTGACGGCACGCGATCTTCAGAAAAAAGACGGTCAATGGACGCGCGGAAAAGGCTGCGATACTTTCTGCGCCGTGGGACCATCCATCCTGCGGCGCGAAGAAGCCGATTTCAAGAGCTTTCGCGTCCAGACTTTCGTGAATGGCGAGAAGAAACAGGACGCGCCCGTGACAGAAATGCTCTTCGACGTGAATGATATAATTGCTTATGTAAGTGCGTTTATGACGCTGGAACCCGGTGACCTGATCGCCACCGGCACTCCGCCCGGTGTCGGGCCACTCCAACCAGGATCGACCGTCCAAATAGTGATCGATGGTATCGGTGTTCTTGAGAACAGCGTCATCGCTCAGGCATAACCAGAATGCTAGACAGTATACGGGACTCGGCATCGGTGCACATTGTTCTCCTCGCGTTGCTGTGTGCCGTGCTCCTCGGACTCGGATTCTATTTCCTCTCTCGTATCCGGCGAAATCCCAAAGACAAAGAAAAGCGCCGCCGGCTCCAAGTAAACGAACAGGGCCGCATAGCCGACGCCACCATCACGGAAGTTCACGAGAGCACGATCTTCTATGAGTACTCCGTGCGTGGCGTGCTCTATACAGCCTCCCAGGACGTCGCGCAACTGCGGGAGCAAATCCCGAGCGATCTCGAACGTCTGATCGGCCCCGTCACGCTGAAATACTCGCCGCAAAATCCTGCCAATTCGATCATCCTCTGTGAGGAATGGTCCGGCCTGCGCCGAGTAGCGCCGGCGAAGCCGCTAAGCGCGAGTTAACCAGAAACCAGAAACCAGAAACCAGAAACGGGAAAGGAACTTTCCGGTTCTCCCGGTGTCTATATTGCCGTGGCGATGCAAATGGGATCGAATAAATCCGCGGCAGTCATCAACGTGACTCCCATGATTGATATTGTGATGGTGCTGCTCATCGTGTTCATGCTATTGCCCACCAAAACCGTGGGGCTCAAGTCCGACGTTCCCCAACTTCCGACGGAAAATCAGCCGTCCATCCCAAATCCCCAGCACCTGGTCCTACGCATCCAGAAGGATCATTCCATGGATATCAATTCGCAGCCCGTCGTATTGGCCGAATTGCACGAACGCCTGAAAACCTTATTTGCAGTGCGGCCGGACGGTGTGCTTTTTGTCAATGGAGCCCGTGAACTTGAATTCGATGACGTCGCCACGGTGATCGATATCGCTCACGGCGCAGGCGTGGAACGGATTGGCGTAATGACGGAGAAAGTAACGGCGGCCGCGCCAGGATATCATTAATTCATGAGGCGCAAAGCCGGAGCCTGGATGCTATTTCTGGTGTTCCTTCTGCTCCTCAGTCTCGGCTTTACCCAGTACGGCCAGATCGCTAATTACCTGCTCATTTCCATCCGCCTGGTCCTGGTCGCCATTTTGTCAATTCTATTCGTGCGGGAGTGGTGGAAATACCGGCACGATCCTCAAGGAACAGAAAATCAGGTGACCCCGGACGCTGGCGATACCGTTCTCCGACGCTTTCGGCGTTGGTATTACGACAAGTAGTAGCAACGACCGGTCGCTTATGCTCGCGGTTCTTCAAAGACTGCCTCATGTTTTCGCGAGTGTTACTGAACCGCGATCGTGATAAGCCGTGAAAGATTCAAAAGCACCGGTCGCTTACGCTCGCGGTTCAGTAACGGACCCGAACCGCGACCGTGAGGGAGACGGTGCCTTTGGCTATTTTTTCACCGGTTCCGAGGGAGCCGGTCCTCGATTACCGGATAAAATGCTCGAGCAATCGATGCGCGGCCTGCAAGGTAGCGGGCCCGCCCATCACTGCTCCGAACAATCCAGCCGCGAGAACAATTGCAGCCGGCAACCTGGGCCTTCCCTGTCGAGGATTCTCGCCGCCCGGCGTAGCACTGAGCAGCCGGTCCACGCGCGCCTCGAGATCCCGGCCGTCAGCGACCAGAGAAGTCATCAGCGGTGAAGCTTCTCGAGGAGCGCCCATGCGCGCTACCCGGACCAAGGCTGCAGCCAGCGAGACTGATCGGCTCGAATCCCCGCCCACCGCGCGATCGTCCGCCGCCCATTCGGTGAATTGTGCCCAGCCGCGCTCCAGCGATTCCAACCCAGCCAGCAGCCGTACGCGGAACGGAAGAACATCCGGAACCAAAAGCAGCAACAGCCGCTTCAGATTGTCGCGTGAGGTCCGATGCGCGCGCTCGTGCCGCAACGCCGCCTCTAGTTCCCCGTCAGAAAGGTTTTCGAGCACTTCCCGCGAGATCACCAACCGCGGATGAATGATACCGGCTAGCGCGAACAAACCCGCAGCTCCCTCAATCACCCATACGCGCGTGTTTTCTCCAGCCAGCCGGGTCTCGCAGCCCAACTTCCGGCAATAGCGCCCGTACCGAATAGAGAGAACAATCGCTCGCAGCCCGCGCCCAGCCGCAATGCCCCAGCTCGCCACACTCAAAAGCGCCGCGGCTAAACACCCCAGGCCCACGTGTTCTACCGTAGCTTCGGGCTCCAGCCACAAATAACTCGGCACACAGACCGCGGCTACAACCAAAACGGCGGCCAGGGATGGGAACAGTCGCGCGGCCAGCAGACGTCTCGCGGCGGAGTTCGGCTTGCTGCGCTTCGCCAACGCCAGCACCCAAGACGCCAGCCAGTTCATCCCAATTGCGAGCGCCAAATGGACCAGAAAAAAACAGGCCAGCGACAAGCACGCCAGACGGACCAGGTATGGCAAGATCATGATTTCCCCCGCCGGTCCAGCTCCTTGCGTTTCAGCCGGATCTTTTTCTCCAGCTCATCCAGCAACTTCTCGTTCTGTTGCCCAACCGCGTCCACCAGGCACGATATCAATAGTTCCCCGGCGGGATGCGGCCGGACCAGATAACCAGCCACGAAGTCCGCAGCCGCTTGATGCTCCCATTCCTGGCGAGTTTGCCGCGCCGAATAGAGGTATGCCCGCTCTGATTTCCGCCGTTCCAACAAGCCTTTCTTGTAAAGGCGGTCAAGCGTAGTCATCACGGTGGTATAGGCGAGCGGGCGTTCCAGGCTTTGCGCCACCTGGTGTACGTTGCTCTCACCTTGCTTCCATAGAATCTCTATCACCGCGATCTCGAGGTGTCCCAAGCTGGCCAATCCGGCCGGTTTTTTGTTATCGCCCTGACGCTTCAAGAAACGGATCATGTTTCTACGGAGAATTCTACAGCCAGCATTCTACCAAGTTATACTGAGTTAGTTCCAAGCCGGCGGCGTCCTTGGAACATTCTCGCGAGTTTACGCGATGATATCTGAACACGTCACTGACGAATGTCTCGAACAATATAGCCGCGGCGCCTTGGAAGAGCCCACCTTGGCCGAAGTAGAAGAACATCTCTTAATCTGCGAGCAGTGCTGCGAGCGCCTAACCAAGTTCGATGACACCTGGGGGTTAAATGGTTAGATCCCGAAGAAAGTCTCACCATCTGCAAGTTTGGTGGATTACAATTAGAGTATCTGTGAACAACCTGTCCGTCGAAGCTAAGTTCACCCAGGACTTAAGCCTTGACGAAAACCTGCCGATAACTCATAATGTGGGAACAGGTTGCCGTTACATTCTCAAGTGAAGCATTGGAACACTAGCGATCTATGCACCATCGACAGCCCCGTGTCATTTGCCTCCTGACCGTAGTCTCTCTAGTCGGCGGATCCGCGTTTGCGGCCGCTGCGACGACTACCGCTCCTCCTCATAAGAAACACAAACGCCGCGCTTCACACAGCACTGTGGGCGCTAAACAGTCGCGAGTGACTGCGGCGGCTCATCATCCTGTTAGCCATCTTTCGATGCTCCCGAAGAAGCGCTTCATCAACAATCCGTGGACTTCGCCGACGTTTGCGGATTCCACGGTGGGTGATTCGGTGGACGGTGAGGACCTGGTGGTGCGTCGCGCCGCCGTTCAAGCCCTGGGGCCATACAACGGAACCGTAGTGGTTGCCGACCCGAATACCGGCCGGCTGTTGACCATCGTGAATCAGAAGCTCGCCTACCAAAGTGGCTTCCAGCCGTGCTCGACAATTAAGGTTGTCGCAGCCCTGGCCGGTCTGAACGAAGGATTGATTGAGCAGAACACGTTGCTCCGGATTGGGCGCAGGCGCACCGTCGATCTCACGGAAGCGCTGGCCCGTTCCAACAATGCATACTTCTCGGCGGTCGGCTACAAATTGGGTTATGACCGGATCATCCATTACGCCCAGCTATTCGGTTTAGGTGAGAAAGCTGGTTTGGATCTGGATGCCGAGCAACCCGGAAGTTTAGCCAGCGCTCCGCCCAGCGACGGTTTGGGGATGATGACCAGTTTCGGCGAAGGAATCTATATGACGCCGCTCGAATTGGCCGGCCTGATGACAGTGGTTGCGAATGGCGGCACGCTCTACTATCTTCAGCATCCGAAATCGGCAGAAGCAGTTGAGCAGTTTGTTCCGCGCGTGAAGCGCCAGATCGATGTCCAGCAGTGGCTTCCTGTGATTAAGCCAGGAATGATGGGCGCGGTGGAGTATGGAACCGCGCGGCGCGCCAACTACAGCACCGAGGAGCCGATTTACGGCAAAACCGGCACTTGTACCGACGGCCGCTCGCCAACTCATCTGGGCTGGTTCGGCTCCTACAACGAAATCGGCAATAACAAGCTGGTGGTGGTGGTTCTGCTCACTGGTGGGCACCCGGTGAATGGTCCGGTGGCATCCGGCGTCGCAGGGGCAGTCTATCGAAACCTATCCAGCGAAAACTACTTCAGCCAGACGCGCGGAATTTCTCCAGTAGCGCTGATCTCAACGCAATCCTGCTGCCGGTAAGAGTAGGGCAAGCCTCCGGCTTGCCCCGTTGACAAGCCGGAGGCTTGTCCTACGGGGAGGTTGGTCGTACGGTATATTGTCAGAAATAGTCCTGTAGTTCCGCGAAGCGCTCCAGCCTTAACAATCGCCCGCGCCCTTCCCGTACCTCTTCGTGCTCCAGACGCCAGGTATGCTGGTGCGGCACGAACACGGCGTTAATTCCCACCTCGATCGCCGGATTGATGTCGGATTTCGGCGAGTTGCCAATCATCCAAGCACGCTCTGGTTCGAACCTCTGCTCCTGAATCAGTGCTGAATAAGACATGGCATCCTTCTCCTTCACAATCGCCGTGTGGCCGAAGTAGATGGCCAGGCCAGAACGGTCCAGCTTGAGCTTCTGCTCTTCCGGATTGCCCTTGGTAAACAGCGTCAGGTCGTGCCGCAGCGACAGATACTCGAGCGTTTCCTCCACGCCGGCAATCAGCTCTATGGGATGATGCACAATCTGTTCCGCGAAACTCATCACGCGAGGCAGATCCTCGGCGCGCACGTCGCGCTCCGCCAGCTTGTGATAACACTCCGACAGGTTCCGCGCAAAGTTGGCTGTACCGTATCCATGGACTTTGTTGTTGACGGTCTCGATTTCATCCAGCACCGCCCGCACTTCTACCGCCGACATGCTGGAGTGCGCCAGGAAATCGCAAAACTCGTCGAACGCACGCTCGAAGTAGATATTGTTCTCCCACAGCGTGTCGTCGGCGTCGATGATCAGGTGCTGGCGATCGTGGATCTTCACACGCCTGTCGGCCACTTGGAATGCCCATTCTTGGGCGCCACCACGCGCGCGTGCTGAATCTGGCGCCGGCGCGTGGTGTAGCTGGGAAAAAACTCGGCCAGCCGCCGCATCCGGTCGGCTTCTGAACGCGTAGCCAGCATTACCTGCCGGAAATCCACGTCGGGAACTACTTGCGCCAGTTGAAAACTGAGCTGCGGATCGGTCAGCTCCGGGTCATCCAGCTGCTCGGCCGGCTCCAGCTCTCGAACTTCGTTGTACGCCTCCATCACACGCTTGCGGACTTCCGCCGTGATCGGCTCCGATTCTTCGTCGTCGAAAAACTCTACCGCGCCTCTGAGGTACGGCTTTTCGTCGTTCAGCATCATGATCTCAAAGCGCCGCCGGCCCAACGTTAACAAATCCATTCGCCCATCCGGATATTTCTTCAGAATTTTTTCGACAGTGGCCGTGCAGCCGGTGTTCACAATCCCTTTCTCGCCGGCCAGCACCACGCCAAATTCCGACTTGCCGCGCAGCACCTCCTCGATCATCTGCTTGTAGCGTTCCTCGAAAATGTGCAACGGCAGAGCGGTGCGTGGAAACAGAACCACCTGAAGCGGGAATAGCGGCAACAGCTCTTGCTGCATGTGTACTATTATGGCTTCTTACCAAGCGGCGATGGAAGTTCCGAAAATACTCCATGATTCTGAAGCTTAAACGCACGCCCGGTCTCTATTTGGTGGGCTTCATGGCATCCGGCAAAACCACTATCGGCCGGCGCCTGGCGGATGAGCTCGGCTGGGATTTTGCCGACCTGGACGAAGACATCGTGGCCGCTCAAGGCGCGGAGATCGTCGAGCTCTTCGATTCCTTGGGAGAAGAAGAATTCCGGAAGACCGAGCACGCAGCCATCCGCAAGAGAGTGGGCCAGATCGAGCGCGGGAGACCGATGGTGGTGGCTCTCGGCGGCGGCACCTTCGTGTCTGAAGTCATCCAGGAATTCCTCATCGAAAACGGCATCACAATTTGGCTGGATTGCCCGTTCGAGCGTGTCTCCACCCGCATCCAAGGCTCATCGCATCGGCCACTGGCTCGCGACCCGGAAAAGTTCGAACGGCTTTACCACGCTCGCCGCGAGGCCTACGGAAAGGCCGAATATCGCATTGAGATCCAGAGCGACGATCCGGCCGACGTGGTGGCCGCAATTCTGAAGCTTCCCGTATTTTAGAGCCCATGCTTTCGTCCTTGCACCGACTCCCTCACGGTCGCGGTTCGGAAAGGAGGTTACCGAGCCGCGACCGTGAGGGAGTCGGTGTTCGGCAGGCCGTCCGTATCTTTCACGCTGCCGTGAAAGCCGCCGCTCCCGCCGAAGCGGTGCTGCGTCACTTGAAGCTCCGAGGCGACACCTTGTTCGCCGGACTCCAACGCTATCGCTTGACTGCATTCGAAAACATCTACGTCGTCGGGGCTGGTAAGGCTGGAGCGCAAATGGCCCAGGCCGTCGAACGATTGCTCGGCCGCAAGATTACCGGCGGACTGGTGAACGTCAAAGCCGGCGAATCCGTCCGCTTGCGCCGCGTGGAACTGAACGAATCCGGGCATCCCATCCCAGACCCGAACGGCGAGCGGGGCGCTGCTCGCATCGCACAAATTGCGCAGCAAGCAGGCCCCGATGACCTCGTAATTTGCCTCATTTCCGGTGGCGCATCTGCTTTACTGCCGCTTCCGGCGTCTCCGGTTTCACTCGCCGAGAAACAGGAAACCACGCGGCTGCTGCTCCATTGCGGCGCGAACATTCACGAGATCAACTGCATCCGGAAACACATCTCGCTCGTGAAGGGCGGCGGATTGGCCCGCCTCGCCTACCCGGCCACTGTATTGACGCTCATCCTGTCGGACGTCATCGGGGACGATCTGGACGTGATCGGATCGGGCCCCACTGTCGCTGACCGCACAACTTTCGCCGACGCGAGAGCCGTATTTGAAAAGTATGCGGTCTGGAATAAAGTTCCGCCGGGCGTGCGCGAGCGGCTTAGCAGGAGTGCGCGCGAAACGCCCAAGCCCGGAGATCCCGTTTTCGCGAAGGTCCAGAATCTAATCGTAGGTAGCAACCGATTGGCGGTGGATGCCGCAGCGCGTCAAGCCCGATTGCTTGGGCTTAGGACACTTGTGCTTTCCACTCTGCTCCAAGGTGAAGCGCGAGAGGTCGCGCGCGTTTTTGCAGCCGTCGCGCAAGAGATCCGCGCTGCCGGACGTCCGGTGAAACCTCCTGCATGCGTGATCTCGGGCGGCGAAACGACGGTCACCATCCACGGAACTGGCGTGGGAGGCCGCAATCAGGAGTTTACGCTGGCAGCCGCCATGGACATCGCGGGCTTGAAAAATGTAGTGGTGCTGAGCGCGGGAACGGACGGCGCTGACGGCCCAACGGACGCAGCCGGTGCCATCGCCGACGGAACCACCATCGCGCGCGCCCAACTCAAGGGCCTGGACGCCGTCAGGTTGCTAGCGAACAACGACTCTTATCACTTCTTCGAGCCACTAGGCGACCTGATCAAAACCGGCCCAACCGGAACCAACGTAGCTGATATTCAAATCATTCTGGTCCGGTAGCTCCCGCGTAAGGATCCGTGAAAAAATCGGCGCAGGCACCGACTCCCTCACGGTCGCGATTCGGTAACGCTCTCTAACCATGACGCATCTTTGAAGAACCGCGAGCGTAAGCGACCGGTCGTTGCTATTGTTTCATGGCTTCGTAAGTAAACTGACAACGCTACCGCAAACTCGCCACTAAATCATGCGAGAGAACCTCGGCGCGTTCCGCCAGGCTCTTGGCCGCCGCTAGTTCATCCTTCCTTTTTTCCTGCGCCTGCTGCATAAAGTTTTGGATCTCCGCGACAGTCGCTTGCTGCTCTTTGGTGAGCTGGCGAGTGGAAATGAATCCGAGGCTGGCTTGCGCGTGGGCCAGGCTCACGTCAATCGCGGCGTTGTATTGATGCTGCTGATCTGGCGTGAGGACATCTCCCAGGCGCGGGGCGTCGGCCGGTGGCGTGTTAGGCGCGGCGGGCTGCGTGGCAGGAGTCGTAGGCGCCGGGTTCACTGGGCGTGAGACGCGTTTGGGCGGTGGAGGCTGATCGGCTGGCTTGTTCTTCTGGTAGTATTCTTCCTTCGGGGGCGAAGTCGTAGTTGGCGCTGGCGCGGTTGCAGCAGGAGTGGTAGTAGGTTGTGCGGGCGCTGTTGACTTCGGCTGCGGCGCTTCCGCGGCTGGCACCGGCACAGGCTCGGACGGCACAGGAACGGCAACCTGCTTCTTATGGCAGGAAGATGCTGTCAATACTAGGAGAACCGTGAGTGCTATCGCGGATAGTGGACGGCGAGTCGAAAAAGGCATGGAACCGCGAGTGGAATCAGGAAGTGCCCGTGGCTGAAATGCGCGCTTCACCGTGATAATCCGCCATCCCCGGAAAACGCAGCCGGAAAGTCGTGCCTCTTCCAGGCTCACTGACAAAATCGATTGTACCACTGTGAAGTTGAACCACCCGGAATGTAGTTGCCAATCCAATTCCCGAACCTTGCTGCTTGGTAGTGAAATACAGATTGAAGATCTTCTCCTGAATCTCAGGAGAAATGCCGGAGCCCGCATCCGTCACGCGAATCTGGCACTCATCGGCAATCCATTCCGTTCGGATCAATAGTTTCCCGCCCTCAGCCATCGCTTCCAATCCATTATTGACAACGTTCAGAATGGCCTGCTGCAACAGGTCAGGGTCTCCGTTCAGCCACAGCTTATCGGTGAGCTCTGTTTCGATCTGGATGTTCTTGGCCTCGGCATCCACGGACACCAGGGCGAGCACCTGCTGCACCACCTGGTTCAGATCGAGCGGCCTTGCCTGGAGTTCGATAGGACGGTTGAAATTCAGGAAAGTCTTGACCACATTATCCAGCCGCTTGATCTCCCGCGCGATCACATCCACCTCGGGCTGCTCGCTATCCAGTCTCGATCGCAGTACTTCCAGATGCAGCGCCATGGCATTCAGTGGATTCTTGATTTCGTGCGCGACACCTCCGGTAAGCCGGCTGATGGCAGCCAGGCGTGATGAAACATCGAGCTGCCGCTCCAACTGGCGGCGGCTATCCACATCGCGCAGTTTGACCAGCGTGCCCATTTGGTCCTGACCGGGACCCTTTTGGAAAACCTCGACGCTCACCAGCAGACGCACCTTGCTCGAGCCATCCAGGCCGGAGCCATCACGCGAGATGGTGACCGGCTGGCCATGCACGGATTGGCGAGTTTGAAGGGCATTCCCAATCACCTCGCCCAAGACGGTGGAAGGGGGAAACAATTCGTCCAATCCCTGGCCGATCATTTGATCGTGACTCTTCCCCAAAATGCGTTCAGCGGCATCGCCGGCCATCATCAGCCGGCCGGTATTGTCGAAGAACAGGACGGCTTCCTCCAACTTCTGCAGCAACTGCTCCACATTGCTGCGCAATTCCAGGGCGTCCTTGCGGGCGCCGCGGAATTGTTCGTCCAACAGGCTGAGCTTGGAGTGAACGGCCGCAAATTCCGTGGCTTCGCGGTGGATCGGGAGTGGGGCGCTATCGAACTGGCCGGCACGAATCCTATCGATGCTGCGGCCCACGCGCTCCAGCGGGTCGAGCATCACGCTGGGCAACACCGAACCGAGGAAAATTGCGATGAACAGCGCTGCGCCAAACGCCACCGCTAGAGCCTTTAGCGTGGGGTAGACGTTATTCCTCAAAAATACCGATTTAATCAAAACAGTGATGTTGAACAGCACCACTGGCTGGTTCTTGCCGGAAATTCCGATAGGCCGCGTGGTAGAGTAATCCTCGCGGCGAGTCATCAGGTCTCGCAGATTTTCGATCCAGTTGCGGACCTTCAACTCTTCAAAATCGTGGACGCGCTCGATCTTGGCGCCCAGCTTGGTGGGACCCGCCGCAGCCAAAACCCGGCCTTTCTCGTCGGTAACCAGGATGTCCGCTACAAGTGTTTCGTCTCCCCAAGCCCGTTTGAGCATATCGGTGACCTTGGGATCGCCTCGAATGATCTCCGTCCAGGCCAGCCTCGATTCCTCGATGGAAGCCGGCTGCAGCCCACGCGCAGCCGTCTCGCGCTGCAAGTGGTCTACCAGGTTGTTCTTGACCTGTTTGGCAATGAAGTCCGCGCGCTCAGAAGCGTCCGCAAAAGTGGTGCTGGTGAAGGCGAAAAGGTACAGCGCCGACATGCCAAACACCACCAGAGCGACCAGCGCAACGATCGCGATCCTGAGCCGGGCCTTGATTGACATCTACCTAAGGAGCCCCGGAACCAGCTTCTGCCTCCGCCGCCCCATATTCCTTCAGCTTGTTGAAAAGAGTCTTCAGGCTGATACCCAGGATTTCCGCGGCACGCGTTTTGTTGTTGCGGGTGTGTTGCAGCGTTATCTGGATGAGCAGCCTCTCTGCCTCACTCACCGTTGTTCCCACTGGAAGCCGGACGGCATCCGGCTCTGAGATTGGTTGCGCCAGCCGGGCGCCCACCGGCACACCGAAGTCCCGCGGCAAATGATGCGACGTGATGGTTCCCTCGCCGGCCAGGATGACGGCGCGCTCCAGCACATTCCGCAATTCACGAACATTGCCTGGCCAGGAGTATCGCGTGAACTGTTCCATCACATCCGGTTGAACGTCCACCACACGCGTATCGTGCTTGCGGTTCATGCTCTCGATGAGTGCCTCGGTGAGCATCGGAAGATCGCCGTCCCGCTCGCGCAAAGCCGGGAGGGTGATTTGAAACACATTCAGCCGGTAGTACAGATCCTCTCGCAGCTCGCCCTTGCGCAGCGCATCTTCGATCACTTTATTGGTGGACGCCACTACGCGCACATCCACCGAGATTTCCGTCTTTCCGCCCAAGCGGCGAACGCAGGAATCTTCCAATACGCGCAGGAGCTTGGCTTGCGTACCCACGGGCATCTCTCCCAGTTCGTCCAACAGCAGGGTTCCGTGCTGGGCCAGTTCGAAGCAGCCGGCCCGCCGTTCTACCGCGCCCGTGAACGCGCCTTTTTCATGTCCGAACAGCTCGCTCTCCATCAGCGTCTCCGGCAGCGCGGCGCAATTGATGGCGACAAATGGACCGCTCGAGCGTGGGCTCAGGTGATGAATCGCGCGCGCCACCAATTCCTTGCCGGTGCCGCTTTCACCACCGATCAACACCGCCGCTTTGGAGGGCGCTATCTGCCGGATCAGCGAAAATACCTGCTGCATGGCTGGACAGCCGCCCACCAGATCCACCAGGACGCCCTTGTAGGACAATTGCCGCTGCAGGCGTTCTGTTTCTTCTTCCAAACGGCTTTGGTTGGCAGCACGCTCCAGCAGGACTTTGAGCGCGCTGGCCTGAATCGGCTTCTCGAAGAACCAAAATGCCCCCAGATCGTGAACGGTTTGAACCGCAGTCTCGATATTTCCAAAGGCCGTCAGGACGATGGATGGAGGAGGATCCCCCTGCGCCTGGAGGCGCTTCAAAAGCTCGAACCCGTCGACTCGCGGCATCATCAGGTCCGTCACCAGAACGTGAACCGGCGATTGACTCAGCTTTTCGAGCGCTTCCTGGCCGTCCGCGGCGGTTTCCACGGCATAGCCCCAGGATTGGATCATTTTGGCTAAACCGGCGCGCTGATTTTCTTCATCATCGGCGATCAATACGCGCGTCTGGGGAGCGGCGGTAGCATTGGCCATCCCTACAATCTTAACTTGCCGGGCAAGTTTTCGCGATTATCTAAAGACACCGGCTCCCTTACGGTCGCGGTTCGGAAAGATGTTACCGAACTGCGGCCGTGTGCCTTGGGCTTGCGGTCTGGATTGAATCGCGGACGGCAATGCTGCGGGCATCGGCTGCGTCAACCACTTCTTGATCGCCGGCATCGCGGCCATTGCGGATTGTTCCCCGAGTTCGATCAGCCGGCTCGCGCTCGCAAATGAATCCCAGGACATGTCGGCGACCGGAGGACTGATGACGACGTTGGAATAACGCCGCCAGCTATTCTCCGTGCGTGCGCTCATTACTTGAAAGCAACGGCTCACGACCGAGAACATGTTGCCATAATCCCCATTGCCCTCCTGATTCGGAATGGAAACCGAAATCACGCGGTCGGCGCCCATCTGCAACAACGGCGCCGCGGGCACTTCCATGCTCACGAATCCGTCCACCAGCATCCGTCCCTGATAACGCAACGGAAGAAACAAGCCCGGATATGCACAGCTGGCGCGGATGGGAGCCACCACGTCGCCTTTGCTGTGAAATGTGACAGGTCCGCCTTTCACCAAATCCGTTGCGATGATCGCTAACGGGATCTGCATCTCTTCGAAGCGGTTGGTTTTCAGTAAACGCCCCAAAAACGTGATCATCCGGTCGTTCCCGGCCAGTCCCAGCAAATTGACTGTCCAGCGCGCGATGTCGCGAAACTTCATGGATAGCGCAATCCGCTGGATCTCGTCCGCGCTCGATCCGCTGGCCATCGCGGCCGCAACGATCGCTCCAGAACTCACGCCGGCCACGACGTGAATCGGAATATTATTCTTCTCGAGCGCCCGCAGAACTCCGATGTGCGCGATGCCTCTGGCAAAGCCTCCACCGAGCGCCAGACCAATGCGCGGCCCTCCGGATTTCTTGGCCAGCCCGCTGCGGAACCACTTCGCGGCGGCTTCCAACCAGCCTAACGCCGGTTTCATCTCGACGGCGTCCATTTTGTTGCCTCCCTTGGGTCGCGTAAAATGTCTGATATACGTGCCCCCACTTCTTCGATGCATTTCGGCTTCCAGAGCAGTTTGGATTCTCACGCTTCTAAGTGTAATATATATTACACTATCTCCGGCCCAGCGTGAACTCTCCGGATCGGCCGAAGCCAAGCTGGCTTTGGACCGCTTGAACGTTATGGGGAGCGCGTTGATGATTGCCGCGCACCCCGATGATGAGAACACCGCGCTGCTGGCGTACCTGGCGCGCGGCCGAAAAGTGCGCACCGGATATCTTTCGCTCACTCGCGGCGAGGGCGGCCAGAATCTGATCGGTCCTGAGCAAGGAGACGCGCTCGGAGTAATCCGCACCCAGGAGTTGCTAGCTGCGCGGAGAATCGACGGCGCCGAGCAGTTCTTCACGCGCGCCATTGATTTTGGCTTCACCAAGACCGCACAGGAAACGTTCGATAAATGGGGTCACGATAAGATTCTGAGCGATGTGGTGTGGGTGATCCGGCGATTCCGGCCGGACGTGATTGTCCTGCGATTCACCGGCACTGCGCGCGACGGGCACGGCCAACATCAAGTCTCCGCATTGCTCGGCAAAGAAGCCTTTTCCGCAGCCGCCGATCCGCACCGATTTCCGGAACAGTTGCAGTGGGTGGAACCATGGCAGGCCAAGCGAATCATGTGGAACACATTCGCTTTCACCCGCCAGCAGGAAGAGGAAGCGGCGAAGCTGCCCAATCAGATCGCCGTAGATCTAGGCACTTATGACCCGGTACTGGGACATTCTTACGCAGAGATCGCGGGGATGTCGCGGAGCATGCATCGCAGCCAGGGAATGGGCGCCCCCGAGCGCAAGGGGTCCACGAAGAATTTCTTCGTACTAGTAGCTGGAGAACCCGCGTCTCAGGACATGTTCGATGGGATCGACACAACCTGGAATCGCTTTCCGGGAGGTAGTCCAATTGGCCAGATTCTAGCGGACGCGGCGCACGGTTTTGACGTCGAGCATCCCGAAAAAACGGTTCCCGCGCTGATCGAAGCTAAAAGGCTGATTGCTGGAATGCACCAGCCGGCGTTGGATCTCAAGCGCCGAGAGCTGGACGAAGCCATTGTTCTGTGCTCGGGATTATGGTTGGATGCAACCGCCGACAAGTACGCGGTGGTACCAGGGGGCGATCTCAAAATCAGTGCGACGGCGCTCAATCGGGAAAAGCTGCCGGTGGATGTGGAATCCGTGGACGTGGACGGCATGGCGAAGGGCACCGCCGACCTGACGCACGGAAGTCCGCTTGCTTTTAATGAGCCGCATGTTTCCGCGCTGACCGTGACCGTTCCCAAAAATCAGCCGGTGTCGCAACCTTACTGGCTCCGTGAACCCAAGCAGGGAGAAACGTACACTGTTCCGAATCAACTGGACATTGGTCTGGCGGAAAATCCGCCGTTGCTCGGCGCCCATTTCCATTTGCACATCGACACCGCGGATCTCATAGTGAGCCGTCCCGTGATGTTCCGTTATATAGAACGCTCTGAGGGCGAACGAACCCGGCCATTGATTGTTGAGCCGGATGTTGCTTTGCGGCTCTCCGAAGGCGCGCGAGTGTTCCCGAGCAGCGCTGCCAGAAGCATCCACCTGCAAGTGGAAGCGAACGTACCCAACGCTTCCGGCCATGTGCAAATACAGGTCCCAGCTGAGTGGGCCGTGGAGCCGCGCGAGCAGGATTTCAAGTTGACCAGCGCCGGTCAGGAAACACCAATTTCCTTCCGCATTACGCCGCCGTCTCACGATTCCAAGGGGTCTGGAGAAGCGAGCGCCAACGTGGGTGAGGGCAAAATAGCAGTGGGGATGCAGGTGATTAATTATCCGCACATCCCTCCCCAGGTATTGTTCCCTCGCGCCGTGACTGGCCTGGTGCGCACCGACGTCCGATTGTTGGCGAAGACTATCGGCTACGTGATGGGAGCAGGCGACGAAGTGCCCGATGCGCTAAGGCAGTTGGGCGCCGACGTGATCCTGCTGAGCGCGGACGACCTGGCGCGCGGCGATCTTTCACGCTTCGACGCGATAGTGACCGGTGTCCGCGCCTACAATACGCGGCCCGATCTGCGCGCCAACCAGGAACGATTGCTCGAATATGTCAACAACGGTGGCACGATGGTGGTCGAGTACAACGTGCTGGAAGGCGGTTTTGTGGGCGGCGATCCTTCGAGCGTGGCCAACATCGGTCCCTATCCAATCAAAATCGGCCGCGATCGCGTGACCGTGGAGGAATCGCCGGTGGAGCAATTGGTGGACAATCCGGTACTGCACAAGCCGAACGAAATTACCGCAAAAGATTTTGACGGCTGGGTGCAGGAACGCGGGCTATATTTTGCGTCCGAATGGGATCCGCATTACCAGCCCCTTTTCGAAACGCACGATCCCGGCGAGAAACCTTTGCGCGGCGGCACCTTGTACACCCGTTACGGGAAAGGAGTTTATATCTTCACAGCGTTCTCGTGGTTCCGCGAGTTGCCGGCCGGCGTTCCTGGCGCGTATCGCATTTTCGCGAACTTCTTGAGCGCGGGCAAGACCCAGTAATCACCGACTCCCTCATGGTCGCGGTTCGGTAGCGCTTTCCGAACCCGACCGTAAGGGAGTCGGTGCCTTTTTCACAAAGCTCTCATATTCCTCAACCCTTTACCAAACCCCTGTCAACCAAATCGCCCCGCCCTCGTCCAGAATGTATGATGGGCGCGATGGCTGATCGGCTGGAAGTCAGTCTGGACCGCGAGGCGAGCACGCGCGAATTCGGCGCCTGGATGACCTCCGAGCAAAAACGGATCTTTCTGCTCTGCAAGAGGATGCTCCAGGACATCGGGGAAGCGGACTCGGCCACTCAGGACACCTTCGTAAAAGCGTGGCAAGCGCTCAACCGGCCTAAATCGAAGGAGTTGGATAACCCAGCCAGTTGGCTAACCCGTATCGCGGTCAATACTTGCCTGGACCGGCTGCGTTCCCGCCGCTGGCAATTTTGGCGAAAACGCCCCGCTCCCGAAGATGAGGAGACCATTCTCCGGCTTGCCCCGGCTGAGGGGCCAAGCGCCGAAGACCAGATCTTCGCCGCCCAAATCGGCGACCGGCTCGAGAGCGCGCTTGATAAACTCAGCCTGAGGCAGCGCGCAGTGTTCGCCTTAAGGCATTATGAAGACCGGAGCTTGGCCGAGATAGCCGGGATTCTGGATCTGGATGTTGGAACAGTGAAGGTGCATTTGTTTCGTGCCATTGAAAAGCTTCGGGAGGAGCTGCACGATCTGTACTTTCGCGATCGAGGGACGAAATGAAACATTGGACTGAAAACGATTTTCAAAAATGGCTGTACGGCCTGAAGGAAGAAGATGCACACCTTCAGACTTGCAGCGAATGCCGCACTGAATTAGAGCGGCTTCGCCTGGCGCGCCGGCGTACGTTCGCCGCGCCCGAAGTTTCAGAAGATTTCCTGGCCGCTCAACGCCGCAACATCCACAACCGGCTCAATCACCCCAGCCGCAATTTCGCGCCGCTGCGCTGGGGCTTCTCCGTCGCGATGTTGTTGTTGGTGGTTGCCGGCTTGACGCTGACGCCCTTCAGAAAATCCCCGGTGGTTCTTACCAACGACGAGCAGTTATATTCCGATCTCGCCGCCATGGAGCAAACTTCCGAGCCGAAGGCGATTCAGCCCTTGCATAGGCTCTTCGAGAAATAATCATGCTGCGTTCACTTGTCCTGGCGTTGGTGCTGAGCGCTTCATTGCTCGCGCAGATGCCGAATAGCCTTTATCCATGGTGGAGCAATAAACCTGTCGTCAAGCAATTGGATCTCACGCCCGCGCAGGTGCGTGACATCCGAGCCGCGGTTGCCGAGGCTCAGCCGCATTTGCTCGAGGTCCGCGCCAAAGTCCTCAGGGCCGAGCAGAACCTGGAAGATCAGTTCAATAATGATCCCGTCGACCAAGGCAAAGCCAACCAAGCCCTCGAGCAATTGATCACCGCCCGCATCGACCTGACTCGTTCGCTTACCGAGCTGAGCCTCAAACTCCGCGTGCTACTCACGGCGCAGCAATGGCGCGAGCTACAGCGTCTGCGCCCCAATCGCAATCCAAACGATCTACAGGCGCACTAACCAAGGCCCGCAGAGTAAACCTGATCGATCTTCGCCGCCAGAATGAAATCGCTCTCGCTCAGGCCCTTGATCTTGTGGGTGTAGATCTGAACATCCACCTTGCCCCAGGCCACGCACAGATCCGGATGATGGCCTTCCTGTTCGGCCACAGCGCCCACCCGATTCACGAAGTCGAGTGCGATTTTGAAGTCGCGAAAAAGAAAGGTTTTGGCAATATGATGCTCTTCCACGATCTTCCAGTCCGGTAGTTGCTGTGCGAGAGGAATCAACGCCTCGCCCCGCAGCGGCGGAACGCCTCCGCGGCACGGAACACAATGTTGCTCGGCTAATTTACTCATTCCGAACCGCGACCGTGAGGGAGCCGGTGCATTTTCTTAATCTACCGCAGCGCCTCAGGCTTCCCACCCGCTTCCTTACTCCTCTGCGCCGCGTCCATAAACGCAAACATCTCCAGCGTCTCTTCATTAGCAACGGGCGGCTTGCTAGTTTCAAAGAATTGAACAATTTCATGCACCAGCGGCGCGTAGCCGCCATCCACTTTGCGGGAAACTTCGGACGTCTGCCCCTTCGGATTCTTCCGATGCACAACTGCCCCGTAATCTCCATACGGCCGCAGCGCCCGTACCGTGCCAATCCGGCCGCCCTTCCAGCGTCCCACAATCACATCCGAATCGGCCGTCGAAATGCGGCTTACCTCTTCGCACCCTTGTCCCATCAGCGTGTAGAGCATTTCAACGGGATGAATGGCGTACCACGAGAGATCGAGTTGGTGATGCTCTTCGAGCGGCCCCGGTCCCCACGTCATCGCACCTTCAAGATCGTCGCTCTTGAGCGACGCGACTCCGCCAAACCGCATACTGGACGAACTAAACCATGGAGCGCTCTCCGCCTTCGCCAATCGCGCAATTTCGCGGGCATCTTCCAATGTGGACGCCAGCGGTTTGTCGATGAACAGCGGCTTGTGAGCGGCGATGACGATGCGTGCCTGCGCAAGATGTATCCGCCCGTCATTACTCAACAGCAACACCGCGTCCACCTGGCGGCACAGCTCTTCAATACTGTCGACTATCTTGACTTGCCACTTGTCTCGAAGTTCGGCGGCGAACTGATCCACCCGCGTGCGGCTGGCCTCGATGTCGGCGCTGCCGCCTTTGTACGCTGCTACTACCCGCGCGCCCGGCACGTGATCCGGCGCTGTCGCGTCATTCAGAATCTTAGTAAAGGCAGTCGCGTGCGATGTATCGGTCCCGATGATCCCGATCCGGAGATCCGCTGCCATCATCGCGACGCTGAATGCGCCGAACAGTGCGAAGGTTTTCATCACGCGTCATTGTACACTGGGTTAACCCCTGTTGGACACTTCAACTCCTCTCAAATACGTAAAAGGCGTGGGACCCGCGCGCGCGGAGATGCTGGAGGCCAAGGGCCTGGTCACGGTCGAGGATTTGCTCGCCTACGCGCCGTTCCGCTACGAAGACCGCACCAACGTCAAGACCATCGCGCAGCTCGCGCCGGGAGAAATGGCCACCGTGATTGCCGAAGTTAAATCCGCGCGCCTGGCGGGCTTCCGCAAACGTAATCTCGGCTTGTTTGAGGCAATCTTCACGGATTCATCGCACCAGCAATTGATGGGCAAATGGTTCCACGGCGGCTACCTCGCGGATCGCTTCACTCCCGGGTTGCGCGTGGCGCTCTACGGCAAAGTGGAACTCGACAGCTACACGGGCGATCTGCTCATCATGCACCCCGAGTTCGAGATTCTCTCCGCGGACGATTCAGAAGGTGAGGCCGCGCTCCACACTGGCCGCATCGTGCCGATTTACGAAGCGGCCGGCAAGATCACTACGCGAGTCTTTCGCGGTTTGGTCCACCACATTCTTCGATCCATCGAGCCCTTGCTGGATCCTCTGCCCACGGCTATCCGCGAGCGCCTCAAGTTGCCGGATCGCTGGACCGCCATCCAAGCGCTGCATTTCCCCGAGTCCGGTTCAGACGTGCGGTTGTTGAATGCGTTCCGCAGCCCAGCCCAATGGCGATTAATCTTTGAGGAATTCTTTTGGCTCGAATGCGGATTGTCGCTGAAGCGCGCCAAGGCGCGAGTGCAGGCAGGCATCGCTTTCGAACTGAACGATCGCGTCCGGGAACGGATCAAAGCCATGTTGCCGTTCAAACCCACCGGCGCGCAGAAACGGGTGCTGAAGGAAATCGCCGAAGACATGCAGGCGCCGCATCCGATGAGCCGGCTTCTGCAAGGCGATGTGGGCAGCGGAAAGACGCTGGTCGCCGCCGAGGCCGCCGTCATCGCCATCGAAAACGGATACCAGGTGGCTGTGCTCGCGCCTACGGAAATTCTCGCCGGCCAACATTTCATCAATTTCAAGAACATGTTTCAAAAGGCTGGCTATGTGGTGGTGCTTCTCACCGGGTCGGCTACACCCAGGGAGAAAGCGCAGTTGAAAAAACTCATGGCCGCGGGCCTGGTGCACATCGGAATTGGCACTCACGCGCTCATCGAAGAGGATGTCGAGTGGAAGAACCTCGGCCTGGCCATCGTCGATGAGCAGCACCGCTTTGGCGTGATGCAGCGCCTGCAATTGGTATCGAAGGCCAAGAATCCCGACGTTCTGGTGATGACCGCGACTCCCATTCCCCGGACACTGGCTCTCACCATCTATGGCGATTTGGATATTTCGGTGATCGACGAGATGCCTCCCGGCCGGAAACCGATCCAGACCAAACACGTCACCGAAGATGAGGTGGAGCGGGTCTACAGCTTCTTGAAGAAGCAAGTTATGCTTGGCCGGCAGGCGTACGTCGTATATCCGGTGATCGAAGAATCGGAGGTGCAGGCGGTGAAGGCGGCTCAGCAAATGCACCGGCATCTCTCGGAGATTGTGTTTCCCGATATCCGCGTTGGATTGCTGCACGGGCGCCTCAAGACCGAAGAAAAAGAAACGGTCATGGATGAGTTCCGGCGTGGCGAGGTGAAAATCCTGGTCTCCACAACTGTGATCGAAGTCGGCGTGGACGTAGCGAATGCCACAGTGATGGTGATCGAGCAGGCGGAGCGCTTTGGCTTAGCGCAATTGCATCAGCTCAGAGGGCGTGTTGGGCGCGGCGCGGAACAGAGTTACTGCATTCTGGTGACCAGCCGGTTGAATGACGCGGGACGCGAGCGCATCCGGACCATGGTGGATTCAAACGATGGCTTCTACATCGCGGAAATGGATTTGAAGCTGCGCGGTCCGGGAGAATTTTTCGGAACCAAACAATCGGGCCTGCCCGCACTGCGTATCGGAAACATTATTCGCGATCAGGACCTGCTTGAGATCGCGCGAAGCGAGGCCCAGGCGTTCATCACGAATCCGCCATCGCAAGAAGAACTGCGCAGGGCAGTGAGCTACATCCAGCAACATTGGCAGCGGCGTTACGGATTGGTGCAGGTGGGCTGATGCGTGTAATCGCAGGCGAATTTCGGAGCCGCCGTTTGAGAACACTTCCGGGCTTGGAGACGCGCCCCACGCCGGACCGTTTGCGGGAAGCGCTATTCAACGTCCTGGCGCCGGTGATCTCAGATTCAATTTTCCTGGATGCCTATGCCGGCACTGGCGCGGTGGGCATAGAAGCCTTGAGCCGAGGCGCGCGCCGGGCGATATTCGTAGAGAAAAATCGTGCCGCGGTGGAAGTGATTCGGGAAAATTTGACCGCGCTTGGATTGGAAAGCCGCGCAGAAGTATACACGGGCAAGACTCTGGTGGTTTTAGAGCGCGTGCAGGCCGATATTGTGTTTCTAGATCCGCCCTACCAGAAAGAGATCGAGTACGAATCCGCACTCATTGCTCTAGGTGCATCCGGAAGCAAACTAGTAATCGCGCAACACGCATCCCGCGCCAGTCTGAATCCGGAATACGCAAACCTGAAGCGCTACCGACTCATCAAGCAGGGCGACAACTCGCTGAGTTTCTACCAGAGTTGAGGCGGATTATTTCCCGGCTTGGAGCACCAGGTTCACGACGATCATGATCACCGCTGCGCCTGGCAGCACCAGCAGCGCCTTCTTGAGCCGTTTGGGATCGCCGCCCGCTATCGAGCCGATGATGCGCGAACTTACCGCCAGGCCGATCCAGCCTGACGTGATCACGATGCCAGTGGCGGTCGCGGTCATCACCGGGAATCTGTCTCCTACGATGGCTAGCGTGGTTGGAAAGACTGGCGCCATTGCGACTCCGGCCAGGAATACCAATATCCACGCAACTTTCGGATCTTTGGTTTGCAGCATCAGATAAGTGGTGATCAACATCAGAATCGAAGCGGCCAGTGTTACCGTCAACGCCGGTACGGTAATCAGAACCCGGGAAACTCCCACTCGGCCGACCAGCAAACCTAGTGCAAACCCGAGCGACAAAACATTCAATGCGCGGGATTGCGGAATTCCCTGTGCGATGAGATGTTGCACCAGCCAGTTCCAGACGCCCACTTCCGACGCGACATAGAGGAACAGGAACAAGGCCAGTAGCCAGAGTTCCGGACGTCCCACCACGTCGCCTACTTGTGAAAACACAAAACCTTTCTGGCCGTTCGGCGCCGGCATAGGCGCTGCGATATTGATCAACAAAGTCACGGCCGTAAGGCCGGCCACCAAATAGCACAACCGCGTCGAGTTCCTCGCAAGCAGATTGGCCGAGATGAATGGAGTCGCCAAACCACCCAGACCGAAGAACAGATTCAGCAGGTTTAAGGTTGTACCGCGATGTTCCGGAGTGACATCGCTGGCTAGCAGGTTAGCCGCCGTGACAATGATCCCGCCGCCGATTCCCAACAAGAAAAGGTAAGTGGCTGTTGACCCAAACCCGTTGGCTCGCGGCAGAAGTGCCAGCGCGATGGTGATCATCGATAAGCCGAGCAGCATCCCGATCTTCTTGCCTTCGTTGTCTATCAGCGGGCCGACGGCGACAGACGCAATAATCAACCCCAAAGCCTGGCAAAACGCTATGGTTCCGTTTTGTTTGGGAGTGAGCTGGAACCGGGCGGAGAGGTCGGGCAGGATAGTGCCGAGCATGGCGGCGATCATGCCATAAACAAAGATGGCCAGGATGGCCGCGAGAATCAGCATAAGCAATCAGGTATAGCAGATTCGGCGGTGCGCCGGTTTGGCGCCCCGCCGAATCTGCGTTGATCGGTTCTCCGGTTCTTCAGTTCTCCGGTTCTTCAGTTCCTCGGTTCGTCAGTTGACCCTCTCTTCCGGGCGTTTGAACTGATGAACCGATGAACCGAAGAACTCGCAAGCGCAGGCTTGCGATTAGGGATGGACGGCCAAGGTTACGCCGGCTTGCGATGAATTTCCGCCTATGGTAACCACTACCGGAACCGCGACACCGGTGCTGGCGCCGGTGGGAACCACCGCATTGATTTGCAGCAGCCCGAGCATGGAACCGGGGATTGGGCCGGCATAGTAATCGGCGTTCGTAACATCCGCGGCCTGGCCGCCGATGGTCACCGTTGGCGCTGGACTGACCTGAGGAAGAGGCGTTACAGCCGCCGGGACAATGTATCCGGTATCGGACGCTCCGCCCGAAAGTGGCGGCGTATTGTAAATGCCTTCTCCGGTCAAGTAGAGAGTTATGATATCTCCGATCTTCACGAGGTTGGTAGCGGAATTGAGGGCGCACGCGTTGGTTGTGGCGCTGCACGCCAATGCCGCGGCCTGACCGGCTCCGGACCCGTTGGCAGTGAAGATGCCGGGCGCGGTCGCGGCAGTGGTTACCGCGAAGAGGGCATTGTTGACTCCGTTGGTGACCGATACGGCCTTGTTTGCGCCAATACTCACTTCATAGGGGACCTGGACTGAAAGCTGATTCAAGCTGACATACAGCATGGGCGCATTTTTCCCGTCTATCGTAACGGACACTCCACTCAGAGTTGTATTCACGAAACCGTTGGTGATGGTCATGGAAGCGGGGTTAGCCGGACCCAGGTTATTGCCGAAAATAGTAACAACATCTCCCGGACTTACAGGCCCGCTCTCGAAACTGGCAGCGTTCACAACCCCCAAAATAGAGGAAGTGTTGCCCACGGTGACAGGGACCGTGCCGGGCGAATTCCCCCCGGGCGCTGGGTTAGAAACCAAAATGTTCAATGTGCCGGCCTGCGTAAGCAGAGTGGCGGGAACCACGGCTTGAAGTAGTGTGGAACTGTCCTTGAACACGGTGGTAGTCAAGGGTGTAGCCACTCCCTGTACCATCGCGACGGTTGCGGTATAGAAATTCGTACCGGTGATGGTGATGATTTGTGCGGCGCCGTTGAGAGGCAACTGGTTGGGCCACACAGTGCCGATGGTCGGAGGCGAACTACTGACCGTAACGTTCACCGTAATATTCTGGGCCTTCGTCGACGCGCCGCTCAATGCCAGAGTGACTTTGCCGGTATAAGGGGCGGTTTGAGGAACGAGGGTGGCCGTATTGATGGTGAGCGTAAGAGTAGTCTGCTCGGCGGGCAAGACTACTCCAACCGTCGGGGACACGGTCATCCATTTTGCACCCGAAGTGGCAGTGAATGAGATGGGGGCTCCGTTGGTGGAAAGTATTATCGTTTGCACCGAGTTCGACGATGGCGTCATGTTAAGGGTCAAGGTGGCAGCGCTCAGGCCGAGATCGGGCAATGGAGGAGACACCACCAGCGTGACAGGAATAATGACCGGCGCCAGTCCGGTGACGGTGATGGTCACGGTTGAATTGTAAGTGGAAGCCGGAAGGCTGGTGGGATTGATGCGCACGTTCAGAGTGGCCGGCAGGCTGCCACTGCCGGGATCTACGGTAAGCCATTCGTCGGGACCGGGCGTGGCTGCGGTGAACGCGGGCGTACCCGAGCTGGCCTTTACCGAAATGGTCTGCACATTGGGGAGTTTGGTAGCCCCAATTTGATAGGTGAAATTCAGAAGCGTCGGATTGGTGGTCAACGTCACGGTTGCGGCCTGCGAGGCCCAAGCAAGGACGCCGCACAGCAAAAGTTTCTTACTCATCACAGGGCTTATCGGCGCGGATAGCCGGCGTATTAGAAGATTTTGAGGGTGACTCGGTGTGTGCCACACTAAAAGCAGGATGCCGCTGGTACCACCATATATTGAAACCTTGCGGCCCTATGAGGCCGGGCGCGGAATCGAGGAAGTGCAACGCGAATATGGCCTTACGCGTGTCTCTAAGCTGGCTTCGAACGAAAACCCGCTGGGTCCCTCGCCACTCGCTCTACAGGCCATGGCACGGTCTGTGGATGGATTGAATTTGTACCCCAATGGAGGCCTGGATCTGCGGCGCGTGCTGGCGGAAAAATTCGATTTGAAGACCGAAAACGTCATCGCCGGCAGCGGTTCGGAAGGGATTATGTCCAACATCATTCGCACTTTTCTGTGTGATGAGGACGAAGTTCTTACTACCGAAGCTGCGTTCATCGGGTTTCAGGTACTAGCCAAATCGCGCGGCGTCGAGTACCGGACGGTTCCGTATCGCGCCTGGCACTACGATCTGGCGGGGCTGGCTCGCGAAATCAATGAGCGAACCAAGATCGTTTACCTGGCCAATCCCAACAATCCGACCGGAACCATATTTTCCAAGCACGAGTTCGACGATTTTTACCGGCACGTTCCCGAACGCGTCCTGATTATCCTGGATGAAGCGTACTTTGAGTACGCCAAAGACAATCCGCGTTACCCGGATTCGATGCACTACCGTTACGACAACGTAATTACGCTGCGGACGTTTTCGAAAATCTACGGCTTGGCGGGTGCACGCATCGGATATGGATTCGCGCATGAGGACCTGATTCGCAACCTGCTGAAGGTGAAGCTACCCTTTGAGCCGAGTAGCGTGGCCCAGGCGGCGGGCATAGGCGCGTTGGCCGACCGCGAGTTTTTGCATCATTCGCTGGAGGTGAACGCTCGCGGTTTGAAATTGTTTTCGGCCGCGTTCGCGGAGCTGGGATTCCGAGTGGTGCCCTCAGAGGCGAATTTCGTGATGTTGGTGCTGGGGAGCCCGGAGCAGGCGGATCAACTTACTCACGAGTTATTGACGCGTGGCATCATCGTGCGCCCACTTAGAAGCTTTGGATTGCCGCATTGTGTTCGCATTTCCACCGGAACGGATGAAGACAACCAGCGTGCGGTGGAAGCGATGAGCAGCACGAGCATTCGATCCTGTGTTGGTTTCGGATAAGGAGGTCCACTTAGTATGCAGCAATTAGCCGACCAAGTTGTTTCGGCGTCGACCGATTTTCTACCGCTGAATGGTACGGATTATGTGGAGTTCTATGTCGGCAACGCACGGCAGGCCGCATATTATTACCGTGCCGCATTCGGCATGAAGCTGGTGGCTTACAGGGGACCGGAGACGGGCACCCGCGACCGGGCGTCCTACCTGGTTCAGCAGGACAAGATCCGCTTCGTACTTACCACCGCGCTTTCCCCCGACGGCGAGATCGCGGATCATGTGAAATTGCATGGCGACGGCGTGCACGAGATCGCGCTGTGGGTGGATGACGCGGCATCGGCTTATCGCGAGACTACCAAGCGCGGCGCGCGCGGCGTGCTGGAACCCACGGTGCACAAAGACGAACACGGAGAAGTGCGGATTTCCGCGATCGCCGCTTACGGCGACACGCTGCACGGTTTCATCGAGCGCAAGAATTACCGCGGCGTCTTTCTGCCGGGATTCCGCGCGGTGGATGGTGATGACCCGGTGTCGCGGCCAGTGGGGTTGAAGTACATCGACCATATGGTCGGAAACGTCGGGTGGGGCCAGATGAACGCCTGGGTGGGCTTTTACCGCGACGTGATGGGCTTCCAGCTTTATCAGCACTTCGACGACAAAGACATCAGCACAGAGTATTCGGCTCTCATGTCGAAGGTGATGTCGAACGGCAACGGGCGCGTGAAGTTTCCGATAAATGAGCCGGCGACGGGAAAACGTAAGTCCCAGATTGAGGAGTATCTGGAGTTTTATCATGGCCCCGGCGTACAACATATCGCGATGGCCACCGACGATATCATCGGGACGGTATCCAAGCTGCGTGCGCAAGGGATAGAGTTTCTGCGAGTGCCCACCACTTACTATGACGATCTGGTGGAGCGTTGCGGAAAGATCGACGAGCCGGTGGATCAACTCGCGGATCTCGGCATCTTAGTGGATCGCGATGATGAAGGATACATGCTGCAGATATTCACTAAGCCGGTGGAGGACCGTCCCACGCTATTCTATGAAGTGATTCAGCGCAAGGGTAGCCGCAGCTTCGGCAAGGGTAATTTCAAGGCGTTGTTTGAGGCTATCGAGCGTGAGCAGGGGTTGAGGGGGAATTTGTAGCCGCGGATGAACGCGGATAAA
>PMUN01000476.1 GCA_003166875.1 Bryobacterales bacterium
TTGGTGAGCGTCTCATAATCCACGGGAGTATCCAGGAAGCTTTCCGGAATGCAGCCGCCCGACGGACCTCCGGTTTGCACGGCTTTCAGATGCCGGCCTTCGGGAACTCCACCGCCGATCTCGAAAACGATGTCGCGAAGAGTGATGCCCATAGGCACCTCGATCAGCCCGGTATTAGTGATTCTGCCGGCCAGGGCGAATACCTTGGTGCCTTTGCTGCGCTCCGTTCCGATGCCCGCAAACCACGCACCACCCCGGCGAATGATGGGCGCGATATTCGCGAAAGTTTCGACGTTATTGATCAGCGTGGGATGGCCCCACAAGCCCGACTCGGCCGGATAAGGCGGCCGCGGCCGCGGAGTACCGCGCTTGCCTTCGATGGACGCCATCAGCGCGGTTTCTTCGCCACACACAAAGGCCCCCGCTCCCAAGCGGATCGCAATGCGGAAATTGAACTGGGTCCCGCAAATCCCGTTGCCCAACAGCTCCTGGCGCTCCGCCAAGCGGATGGCTGTCTTGAGCCGCGCTACTGCCAACGGGTATTCGGCTCGAACATAGATATAGCCTTCACTCGCACCCACCGCGTAGGCCGCAATGGCCATGCCCTCCAGCACCCGGTGCGGATCGCTTTCCAGCACGGCGCGATCCATGAATGCGCCCGGATCGCCTTCGTCGGCGTTGCACACCACCATCTTGGGTGATCCAATGGCCTTCGCAACTGTGCCCCACTTCAGGCCGGTTGGATAGCCGGCCCCGCCGCGTCCTCGCAAACCGCTCTTCTCGATCTCCGCGATGACATCGGAGGGAGTCATCTCGCTGAGGACGGTGGTCAGCGCCAGGTAGCCGTCGGCGGCGATGTAATCCTCCAGCCGCTCGGGATCAATGCGGCCGGAATTCTCCAGGACAATTCTCTGCTGGCGCGCGAAAAAGGGCAGCTTCGAATCCAGATTGATCCGCTTTACCGGCGGCCCTTGCAGCGCATTCACGATATCCGGAGCGTCCGATGGCTGCACTCGCTGATAGATGATGCCCGCCGGCTCAACGCTCACCAGCGGTCCGGCTCCGCACAATCCGAGGCAACCCGCTTTGCGGACCACGCAGCTTTCCGGCCCATAGCCTTGCGCCGCGGCAGCCTCCACCAACGCTTTGGCCAGTGCGTCACTTTGCAAAGACTGGCATCCGGCCGCCCCGCAAACGTTCACGCATGCACCAATAGCAGCTTTGGCTTCACGTTCGTGGACGGCTATATTTTTGAGTTCCTCAGCCAGCATGACCCAGAACCTTTCGCAAACGTTGTTCTAAAACGTCGGTAGTGATGCGGCCAACCACATCGCCNNCCGTCGGGCGTGGTTTCACCCGGCTTTACTCCCTCCGCGTTGAAAATCGATTTCAGCAGATCAGCGGCCCCCTTGATGTAACAGGCCGTACCAGTGCAAACCACACAGGCGTGTTCGCCCTGCGGCTTCATCGTGAAGTGGTTATAAAATGTTGCCGCGCCATAAACTTGGCTCAGCGGAATCTTGAGCGATGCCGCTATATAGGTCAACCCCGGCTTATCGAGATACCCAAATGCCTGTTGGTAGGAATGCAGCGCTTCAATCAGCGCTTGCCGCTCGTTACCAAGCTTGCGCATGGTGGCGGCGATGATCTTCCAGCGTTTGTCATTGGAGGGTGGTTCACACTTCTGAAGGTAGGCAAACATGTCCTTGATCTACTATCGTGCACATGAGACGCCAAAGCTCTCTTTTGTAAGTCACTGATTCCTTATGGCGCGAGCTCGTGAAAATGGGTGAAATGCCCCAGTAAGACGGATTGCATGATTCGGACACGAGCCTCGAGGAGTTATCTTGATTTGTCCCTTGCTGTTGCGCGCGGCTACATACAATGTCCCGTTCCTGACACGGAGCTACAATCCCGGCGCCCAGAAGAGCCCCGCGCGTAAGCAAGGGGACGGCCCGGTTTTACGAAACCGTGCAGCGCGTTTTGGAAGAGCACTCAGTCCAGCGGAAGCCAGAATAATGACCAGAATTCTGAAAATTACATGAAATTATTCGTTCATGTATCTGTAACGTTTTTGTCAACCTCGCTTAACCTCGTATTGCCAAACTAGGCCTTCTTAACCGCCCGTTTCGCGACTGATCCGAAGCTTCAAAACTAGGAGAAAACCGATGCGCAAGTATCTTAATTCGCTATGTGTACTCGCTCTCTGCACTGTGGGGCTGACGACAGCTCAGGCGCAGGAGCGCAAAGGCATCATCACCGGATTGATTACGGATTCCGCCCATGCGGTTCTGCAGGGAGCCAGCGTGGAACTGCAACCTACGGGCAAGAAAACCGCCTCCGATAACACCGGTCAATTCAGCATCACCGACGTAGCGCCGGGAACCTACACCTTGAACATCTCCTTCGTCGGGATGGCGCCGTACTCCAAAGAGATCACTGTGACTGGTGGCCAAGCGACGCGCGTGGAAGCGCAAATGGAAATAGCGTCAGCCAGCGATTCTGTCACGGTCACCGCCGATCGTGTGCACGGGGAAGCGGAAGCGATTAATCGCGAGCGCACGGCCGAAAATATCCTCCAAGTTCTGCCAGCGGAGATCATCACCAGTTTGCCGAATGCCAACGTAGCGGACGCTATCGGCAGATTGCCCAGCGTGACTCTCGAGCGCGATGAAGGCGAAGGCAAGTACGTGCAAATCCGAGGGACCCAGCCGCGTTACAGCAACGTGACGATTGACGGCGTCAATGTGCCGTCGCCTGAAAGCGGCGTGCGCCAGATCAAACTGGACACCATTGGGTCGGACCTGGTGGAGTCGGTGGAGATCAACAAGACGCTATTGGCCAATATGGACGGCGATGGCATCGGCGGTTCGGTGAACTTACGGACCAAGACGGCCGGAGAACAGCCCAGTATTGCGTTGTACGGGCTCGGAGGGTATACACCCATCCAGTCCGGGCGCACGGCTGACCAGTACGGCGGCACGGTCAGCCAGCGATTCGGACAAGACAAACGCTTGGGAATCCTGTTCGGAGGCACGTATGACTGGAATGGCCGCGGCATCGACGATCTCGAGCCCGCGGCAACCGTGGTCAACATCCCATGCAGCGGTGGTTGCGGCGGCCCCACCTCGGCCTTGCCCGCCGTCGGTGCGGACGTCAGTGAAGATATCCGTCTGTACACCTACTACCGCACGCGTTACGGTTTTGCCGGCACCGTGGATTACAAGCTGGGCGACAATTCCAGCATCTACATCCGTGGCCTCTATTCGCATTTCGACAACTTTGGCGACCGCTGGGTGGAGACTCCGATCATCAATAGCTTCACAGCGGTAAATCAGGGCGGCCCGGACGGCACCGTTGGATACAACGCCTCGATTCGCCGTCCCATCGACGTAATCGGAAGCATGGTGGCTGGCGGACATCATAATTTTCAAACGTCCTGGTTCACTTGGGAGATTTCGGCGTCGCGCTCGTCCGAGGATCAACACGGATACTCGGGCGCTTCGTTCGCTCCCGGTTCCAATTCCCCGCTCAACAACGTCCAATATGGCTTAAACCTCAGTAATCCTTACATACCCAAGATCCAGGTTCAGAACGGCGTCAATATCTATGACGCAACCCAGTTGTTCTTGCAACAATTCGACGTCGATGAGAGCTACAGCCCGCAGGTCAATCTGGGGGCGGCTGCCTCGTTCACCAAGCAATACAATTGGAACGGCCACTCCGGCGCGCTTCAAATCGGCGGCAAGATTCGCAACGCGCACAAGTTCGACGAACCGGACGATGTGGTGTACAACCAGACCGGTCTTACTCCGGTGCCGCTAAGCATGTTCCCCACCAAATTCAACGCAACCAGCTATTACAACGGGAACTTCAGGCCGGGACCGCAAATCAACTATAGCTCGCTTCTGTCGTTCTATCACGCCAACACCAGCGACTTTTCGGTGGATCCGATCGCAACGCTCCAAAACAACGCCGGCGGATTGTACAACGTGGTGGAGCGCATCGGTGCCGGTTACGTGATGAATACCATCAGCTTCGGAAGATTCCGGTTGAACACTGGCGTCCGTTTCGAAACCACGACGGAAGATACCGCGGGCACCGTGTTGCAACAGGACGATCAAGGGAATTTCACCGGTCTCTCCTCGATAAAGAAAGATTTCACGCACGTGGATGTGCTGCCCAGCGCGGAACTGCGCATCGGGTTGACGTCCGACTCGGCACTCCGGCTGTCATACGGCAGGGGATTAGCGCGGCCGGACTTCCAGGACCTATTGCCGAACCTACAGCTGAGCATATCGAGTTTGGCTGGGGGGCGAAACACCTCAAGCGAGGGCAATCCGAATTTAAAAGCCACGCACGCCGACAACTACGACATCCTCTTCGAGCAGTATCTGAAGCCGCTGGGACTGGTTACAGCGGGTCTCTTTTACAAGAACATTCAGGATCCGATTGTTTATATCCAAACCAACGGAGTGCAATACCCGGGTTACACCGAAAGCTTCATCCAAACGGCGCCGATAAACGCGGGCAGCGCTTATGTGTGGGGCTGGGAAGCGGCTTACGAACAACGCTGGTCGTTTTTGCCGGGCGTTCTGGGAGGCTTGGGTTTCTCCGGCAACTATAGCTTCACGTCCTCCAGCACGAGCGGTTTACCCGGACGCTCCGACCATCCCGCGTTGTTGCGGCAAGCCCCCAATACCTGGAACCTGAGCCCAACCTATGACCGTGGCCGGCTCTCCATGCGAATCGGCTTGTCGTACAATCAGGCGAACATATTTGCTTATCAGTATCAGGATGGCGCACTGCTCGGCAAGACGGGCCCATTGGGCGACAACTACTTATACTCTCACCTTCAGCTCGACGTGCAAGGCAGCTATCGCCTGCCCAAAGGATTCAAGCTGATTGTTTATGGGCTGAACCTAACGAATGAGGTATTCGGATTTTATAACGGTAGCCCCATCTGGCCGAACCAGCGCGAGTTTTATCACCAGACCATCGGCGCCGGACTGCGCTGGGCTTCGCTCGAGCGCTGATCAGTGTGTGGGGCAGGTTGCCAACCTGCGCGCCGATTGCCAATCGGCGCAAACCGGCCGGGTTAATAACTCGCCGCAGGATGCCATCCCAATGTCACTTAGTTTTCCCAGGATTGCTCAATCTGCATGCTTAGTGGGGCGGTCCCCCTGGACCGCAGCCGACGCCCTCGTCGGCTTGCCGGGTTTTGAAGGAAGCTGATTCCGTTGGCGAAGAGCGAGTCCAGGGGACCCGCGCAGACCTGGGGGTCTGCCCCACTATGACTACACAATCCCCAGTTTTGGGAAAACTAAGTGGCATTGGGATGCCATCCCGCCCCACTGCCGAAAATTTAAGAGCAATTTCAGGTTCGCCGGCTATACTAGCGGAATGATTTCCAAAGTTAGCGCAATCGTGCTTTTCCTGACGGCGCTTCTGTGCTCCGCCGCTGAAGCTCCAGGTTTCAAGGTGACCAAGCGTTACCCGATACCCGGCGATAGCGGCTTCGATTACATTGTGTTTGACAGTTCCGCGAATCGCCTCTACGTTTCGCATGGAACCGAGATGGACGTCCTGGATGCCGATTCCGGTAAGTTGCTCGGGAAAGTGGAACCCACGCCCGGCGTACATGGCGCGGCCATTGTTCCTGAGCTGCACCGCGGATTCACCACCAATGGCGAAGATGGAACCGTCTCCGTCTTCGATACCAACACTTTCAAAACCATCAAGAAAATTTCGGTTGCCAAAGATCCGGACTTCGTCTTTTACGATCCCAAAACCAAGCGCGTTCTGGTCTGCCATGGCGACGGGGAAGTGATCACAGCCATCGATCCCGCGAAAGAAGCGGTCATCGGCGAGGTCAAGTTGGGAGGCGGAGCGGAAGCCGGCGTGGTGGATGGAAAAGGCAACGGGTTCGTGAATCTCGAGGAATCGGCCCAGGTGGTAAACTTCGATCCCGAGAGTCTGGCGGTAAAGCACAAATATCCGGTCACCGGTTGCAAGACTCCCACCGGCCTAGCGGTTGATGCGCCGAACTCGCGGTTGTTCATCGGCTGCCGGAGCAAGGTGTTGGCTGTGATGGATGCAACGAACGGCAAAGTGATCACCACTCTTCCGATCGGCGATCGCGTCGATGCGGTTTCCTTCGACGCGGACAATAACTTGATTTTCGCTTCGAATGGAGACGGCACAGTTTCTGTAATTCACCAGAAGAGCCCGAGCGAATACGAGTCCGTCGGCGATATCCAAACGCAGAAGAGCGCCAAGACCATGGCGTTCGATCCGAAAAGCAAGCGCCTATTTCTCTCCGCAGCCGAGATGGTATCCAATAGTGGCGGCGGCAGGCCGAAACCGAAGCCCGGTACCTTCACGGTGCTGGTGGTAGAGCGGCAGTAGCCCCTTCGATCTATTGAAGATCCCGTTCTTTGAGCTGGGTGAAAAGCCCCAGACGCCCTGAATGTCCACGCATTTCCAATAACTTAGTCAC
The DNA here is from genome assembly GCA_003166875.1 of Bryobacterales bacterium. Taxonomy (GTDB): domain Bacteria; phylum Acidobacteriota; class Terriglobia; order Bryobacterales; family Bryobacteraceae; genus Palsa-89. The sequence goes on from PMUN01000476.1 coordinate 6,500, forward strand.
GGTGGCTGGCGTGCACTATTCAAGTCAGCATGACACCCGTGAAACGTCCCCAAGTAACAATTGATGGCAACGAGGCCGCCGCTTATGTGGCACACCATCTGAGCGAAGTGATCGCGATTTACCCCATTACCCCCTCGTCAGCGATGGGAGAGTGGTCGGACCAATGGTCGTCCGAAGGAAGTACCAACGTGTGGGGCTCGGTCCCTACCGTAGTCGAGATGCAAAGCGAAGGCGGCGCGGCTGGAGCAGTGCACGGAGCATTGCAAGGCGGTTCGCTGACTACGACGTTTACATCATCGCAGGGACTGCTGTTGATGATCCCCAACATGTATAAGATCGCGGGCGAGCTTACGCCCACGGTTTTTCACGTAGCGGCGCGGGCGCTGGCAGCACAGGGGCTATCCATTTTCGGCGACCACCAGGATGTTATGGCGGTCCGCCAAACGGGCTTCGCGTTGCTCGCGTCGCATTCAGTGCAAGCTGTCATGGACATGGCTCTCATTGCGCATGCGGCGGCGCTGGAATCGCGGCTTCCTTTCGTTCACTTCTTCGATGGCTTCCGCACCTCGCATGAGGTCGCCAAGGTGGAACAGCTAACGCTGGATGATATGCGGGCCATGATCTCGGACGATTTAGTGCGGGCGCATCGGTCGCGTTCCTTGAATCCGGACCGGCCCGTGCTGCGCGGCACCGCTCAAAACCCGGATGTGTATTTTCAAGCACGCGAAACCGTGAATCCTTTCTACGAGGCGGCGCCCGGCATTGTGCAGCGCGCCATGGATCGTTTGGCTGCGCTGACCGGCCGCCAGTATCGCCTGTTCGATTATTTCGGCGCGCCGGACGCCGAGCGCGTGTTGGTGTTGATGGGCTCGGGCGCGCTCGCCGCCGAGGAATGCGTTGAGGCGCTCATGAAGAAGGGCGAGAAGGTGGGGCTGGTCAACGTCCATCTTTTCCGGCCATTTTCGGCGGGCGCTTTTGTCGATGCGTTGCCTCCCACCGTGCGCGCCATCGCGGTGCTCGACCGCACCAAGGAACCGGGTAGCTCCGGAGAGCCGTTATATCAAGATGTCCTGGTCGCCTTGCAGGAAGCTGGAAATTTTGCGCAGCCGCCGCGCGTGATTGGGGGCCGATACGGTTTGGCGAGTAAGGAGTTCACGCCCGCGATGGCCGCGGCCGTATTGGGCGAGCTTGCCCAGCCCCAGCCTCGCAACCATTTCATGGTCGGAATTACGGACGACGTCTCGCATCGGAGTATCGACTACGACCCAGGATTCTCAACCGAGGATCCGGAGACAGTGCGCGCCGTCTTTTATGGATTGGGCGCGGACGGAACTGTCGGTGCTAACAAAAATTCCATCAAGATCATCGGCGAAGACACGGACAATTACGCGCAGGGATATTTTGTCTACGATTCCAAAAAATCGGGGGCGATGACCATTTCGCATTTGCGTTTCGGACGCAAGCCGATTCGCTCCAGCTATCTCATCGATCGCGCCAGCTTTGTAGCCTGCCACCAGTTCTCATTTCTGGAGCGAATGGATGTTCTACAGCTAGCGGAGCCCGGCGCGACATTTCTACTCAACAGCCCGTTTGGTCCCGATGAGGTGTGGGATCATCTGCCGCAATCGGCTCAGCGCCAGATCCTCGAAAAACGGCTGCGGCTGTATGTGATTGATGCCTTTCGAGTGGCCAAAGACAACGGAATGGGCGGCCGCATCAACACTGTGATGCAGACCTGTTTCTTTGCGCTGAGCGGCGTCCTGCCGCGTGAAGACGCCATCACGGCCATCAAACATGCCATCGAGAAGACCTACGGCAAGCGAGGCCAGGCGGTGGTTGAGAAAAACTTTGCCGCGGTGGACAATTCGCTGGCGAACCTGTCGGAAGTGCGGATTCCGGAATCTGCGACCAGCTCCTTCGATCTGCCCCCCACCGTATCGAATCAGGCGCCCGAATTTGTTAGGCACGTCCTGGGGCCCATCATGGCGGGCGCCGGAGATGGCCTGCCGGTGAGCGCAATGCCGGTGGACGGCACTTACCCCACCGGAACATCGAAGTGGGAAAAGCGAAACCTGGCGCAGGAGATCCCGGTTTGGGAACAGGACATTTGCATACAATGCGGCAAGTGCGTGATGGTATGCCCGCACGCCGTGATTCGCGCCAAGATTTGTGAGCCGGCTTTACTCACCGGAGCGCCGGATGGCTTCCGGTCCACGGTGGCACGCTGGAAAGAGCGGCCGCATATGAGCTACATGTTGCAGGTTGCTCCCGAGGATTGTACCGGTTGCGGGCTGTGCGTGGAAGTGTGTCCGGCGAAAAGCAAGAGTGAAGTCAAAAAGAAGGCCATCAACATGGCGCCGCAAGCGCCCATCCGCGACCAGGAACGCCGTAATTGGGATTTCTTCTTGAGCCTTCCGGAAGTGGACCGGCGCACGGTGGCGATGCACAACGTCAAGGACGTACAGTTGCTCCAACCGCTTTTTGAATTTCCCGGCGCCTGCGCAGGTTGCGGCGAGACACCCTACATCAAAATGCTCACGCAGCTTTTTGGCGATCGCACCGTGATCGCGAATGCCACCGGCTGCTCGTCCATTTATGGCGGAAACCTGCCCACCACGCCTTATACCGTCAACCGCGACGGCCGCGGTCCAGCTTGGTCCAACTCATTGTTTGAGGACAACGCCGAGTTTGGCCTAGGCCTGCGCGTCTCACTCGATAAACAGGCCGAATTCGCCAGAGAATTGTTGCAACGTTACGCGTCCAAGATCGGAAACGAGCTGGTACAAGCGATTCTCGCCGCCGATCAGTCGAACGAAGCGGGTATCCAGGAACAGCGCGGGCGGATTTCCGCGCTGGACGAACGCATTCGCGCCTTGAACGATCCCGACCTCCGTGATCTCGGAGCCCTCACCGGCGCACTGGTGCGGAAGAGCGTCTGGTTGATAGGAGGGGATGGATGGGCTTACGACATCGGATATGGCGGCCTGGATCATGTTTTCGCTTCCGGCCGCAATGTGAAGATCCTGGTGCTGGATACCGAGGTCTACTCGAACACCGGCGGGCAAATGTCGAAAGCCACTCCACGCGGCGCAGTGGCCAAGTTCGCCGCGGCGGGAAAACGCGGCCCCAAGAAGGACCTGGGGATGATGGCCATGACCTACGGAACCGTATACGTAGCGCATGTGGCCTTGGGCGCCAATGACACGCAGACTGTAAAAGCGTTTCTCGAAGCCGAAGCGTATAACGGTCCGTCGTTGATCATTGCGTATGCCCACTGCATCGCGCACGGCTACGATCTGGTGCACGGTTTGGAACAGCAAAAGGCGGCTGTGCAATCCGCATACTGGCCGCTGTACCGCTACAATCCGGCTCTGGCGGCGGAAGGCCGGAATCCCTTCCAGTTGGATTCGCGGCCATCCTCGCTGGCCCTTGAAAAGTATGTCTATAACGAGGGGCGCTATACCATGCTGGTGCGCAGCGCTCCTGAGACTGCCGCGATGTTGCTGACCGAAGCCCAACAGGACGTAAATCTGCGCTGGAAGATCTACGAACATTGGGCCAGTCTGCCTTACTCAAATGGAGAAGCACACCCATGACCGATCTCTCAAGTGGATACCTTGGATTGCAATTGCGCAGCCCGCTAGTGGTCTCGGCGTCGCCACTCGCTAAAGATCTCGCCAACCTGCGGAAGATGGAAGATTCGGGCGCCGCGGCCGTGGTGCTTCACTCGCTTTTCGAGGAGCAGATCACGGCCGAGGAACAATCGCTCGACCGGCTGCTCAGCCAAGGAACGGAAAGCTACGCTGAGGCGCTTAGCTATTTTCCTGAACTGCAGTCCTACGGCATGGGCCCCGATGCATATCTCAAGCACATCCGCAAAGCCAAGCAAGCGGTAAGCATTCCGATCATCGGTAGCTTGAACGGTGTCTCGACGGGAGGCTGGATTCGGTACGCGCGCGAGATTGAGGAAGCGGGCGCCGATGCATTGGAACTCAACATTTACTTCTTGCCGACCAGTCTCGAGATTGAAGGCCGTGAAATCGAGGCCAACTATTGCGACCTGGTGGAGGCCGTTAAGAGCAAAGTGAGTATCCCGGTAGCGGTGAAGCTCGCGCCCTATTTCACGTCCATGGCGAACATGGCTTTCCGGTTGGATCGGGCCGGTGCGGATGCCCTGGTTCTGTTCAATCGTTTTTATCAGCCGGACTTCGATTTGGAAGCCCTGGAGGTGGCGCCGCACCTGACCTTGAGCACTTCCGAAGAACTGCGCCTCAGGTTGCATTGGGTGGCGCTCCTGTCCAGAACCGTCAAGTGCGAGCTCGCGATTACCGGCGGCGTGCATACTCCCGAGGGCGTGCTGAAGGGAATCATGGCGGGCGCGCAGGTGGTGATGCTAACTTCGGCCTTGCTCAAGAATGGAATCGGGTATCTGCGGGATCTCGAGGCCGGCGTAATTGAATGGATGGAGCTGCACGAATACGAGTCGATTCGTCAGATGCGTGGTTCGATGAACGCCGCCGCGGTGGCTGAGCCGGCTGCTTTCGAGCGCGCAAATTACATCAAAGTGCTAGGCAGTTACCGGGCCTAACAACAACCGGTCGCTTACGCTCGCGGCTCGGNNAACCGCGACCGTGAGGGAGTCGGTGCTCTTACCGCAGATTGAACTTCTTCATCTTGTACCGCAGCGTGTCGCGCGTGATGCGCAACAAGCGCGCGGCTTGTGTTTGGTTGCCCTCAGTGTTCTCGAGCGCCTGCACCACCATTCTGCGCTCCTGGTCGGCCAGAGACAAACCGTTCACGGACTCGCCCCTGGCCGCTGAGGCGACGAAACTCATTTCCTTCCAATCCTCGCCGCGTAAAGCGATCGGCAAGCTCGCGGCGCGGATGAAAGCCGTGTCTTCCAGGATCATGGCACGCTCAATCGCGTTACGCAGTTCGCGCACATTCCCTGGCCACTGATGGTTTAGCAGCAGATCCTCGGCATCCGGCGCCAGGCCGTCAATCTGTCGTTTGAACTTGGCGTTGTAATGAGCGATGAAGTGCCGGGCCAGCGGAAGAATGTCCTCCGTGCGTTCCCGCAGTGGTGGAACCATCAGTTGGATCACGTTCAAACGGTAGTAAAGATCCTGCCGGAAAGCGCCTTCCCGCACAGCCTCATGCAGGTTCTTATTTGTGGCCGCAACAATCCGCACATCGATCCGGATATCCTGTAGCCCACCCAACCGCCGGAAGCACTGGTCCTCGAGCACCCGCAACAGCTTGGCTTGCAGAGAAAACGGAATCTCGGCGATCTCGTCCAGAAATAGCGTACCCTTGTCGGCCAGCTCGAACAGCCCGCGCTTCTGGGCGCGCGCATCGGTAAACGCGCCTTTCTCGTAGCCGAATAATTCGCTTTCAAGAAGCGTATCCGGGATTGCGGCGCAGTTAATGGCCAGGAACGGTTCCGCCTGGCGCATACTTTGATAGTGAAGCGTCTTGGCGATCAGGTCTTTTCCGGTTCCGTTTTCGCCCTCAATGAGGATGGAGGTTGCCTCACTGACAGCCACGCGGCGGACAAAGGACAGCAGATCGCGCAACGCCTGCGATTCAGCAATGATCTGGCGCTTGGCCGGCTCAGCCTCCTCTGTGATGTCCTTCACGGTCGCAACCACGCCTTCCAAGGCCCCGCCTGAATCCAGGAGCTGCACGGTTCGAAATACCACCATGCGCTCCCGCCCGTTCTCCAAGTGCAGGTTTACGGTCCCGTTGGGCATACACGCCGATTCTTCCAAACCCTCCAAAATGCCGCAACCCGGCTCGCACGCGCTGCAGCGAAAAACCTCCTGGCAGTGCTTTCCTACCATTTCTTCAGCCGTCATGCCGAACAAGGACTGGGCGGATCGGTTGGCGCCAACAATGCGAAGACGTTTGTCATAGACGAATAAGGCATCCGAAAGCTGGTCAAAGATCGATTCCAGGATCTCTGGCCGTTGCCACTGGGCGGGGAGATAGGGCACGGTGGAACACCTCGGTGTGTTAGTACCCTTTCATTGTACTCCCGATTGGAGCGGTCACTGTGGGTTTTCACCCACCCTTCCAGGCAGGTAGATGTCATTTGGCGCCGCGTAAACTGCTGAAAATAAGCATCTACATTCCGCTAAACGGCGTCGGGCGAACGGTTTCCAAATTGCAAGATTGGGGACGGAGAGTGAAAACGAATGCCGAAATTGATGCTCAAGATCGCAGTCCCCTCGGTTGTTCTGCTGGGTGGGTTGATGGTGACGTCTTCGTCTTTCGGGAAGACCGAGTACACCAAGAAGGAGAAAAAGGCCTGCACCTATTGCCATGTCGCTCAAGGCAAGAAGGAATTGAATGAGGTCGGCAAGTGTTACGGTGAGCACAACCATTCGCTGGAGGGCTGCGAAGCGAAGAAGTAGCTGGAAACTAAAAAGGGAGGTTGAAAGTTATGCTGACTCTATGGATTGCGTGGGCCGTGCTCACGATTGCGGTGATAACGCTTGCGCTTTTTCGGAAATACTCAACGCGCAATGAGGACAGCGTTGTGCATCTGGCCGACGCCGAGGCGCCGGTTATCTCCGAACAGGTCACAGTTGCCCGCAAGCTCGACAAGATCGACTATTGGGGCAAGACCCTAACCGTGGTGGACATTGCATTCTTGGCTGTGATGCTGGGTATAGTGTTTTACAATGCCTGGCGGACTAGCCTGGAAACAATCAAGTAGGGTGCCATTAGAAGGCGCGGGGGCGCGGCCTGTTTCTCTCTGTGCCTCCTCAAAAACCTTCCCAGACGTACGCGGAAAATACCCGCGTCTTGTGGAATCCCATCCGCTCATAAACCAGTATCGCGTCCGTGTTTGCCGCCGTTACCGTAAGGCTGGCCTTGCGGCATCCATGCTTGGCCATCGATTCGAGCGAACGCCGGATCAGCTCATAGCCCACTCCAGTGCCACGCGTTGCGTGAGAAACACACACCTGCGTGATATGGCCTATGTCTCCGTGCACCAGACTGCTCAGCGAGATTCCCAATAGCTTTCCGGTCGCCGCTTCTAACGCCACGAAGGAAGCTGGCTGAAAAAAGCTTCCGCAACCAGGGTATTGAATGATGTTGAGAAGGAAGCGGCGCGCTCCGGCAGGTGACCGGTACTGGTCGTTTATCTGGCTGTCGATGTGTCCTTGATACGCGCTCACGATCAGCGCTCCAGCGTCGTCCTGTTTGCGCTCCGTCCAGCTATCGATCAGCACTGCTTGCGAAATCTTGCGCTGCGGCAACTGGGCAGCCTCGGCCAGATCCACTTCCATGAAATTCCTGAGATGCGCGCGCACATACTGGCGCTGGGGCAGTGCGATTCCTTGCCCTGTACGCAACATCATCAGTTGCGATTCAATTCGTTTGACGAAAGGGGTTGCCATCAGGCGCTTCACCACCGATTCGAGCAACACACCCTCGTTTTCCGCGGTGACAAAATCTTTCATGACGTACAAGTCGCCGATCAGCCCCTTGTGTTCTTCGGAAACGAAATAGCAGTAGCCAACCGGATAACCATTTATCAAGAGCGCGGAACCGTTGAGGGCCTGCATATCGTGGAAACGGCGAACTAGCGCGGCCGAAGCACGAAAGTCCCAATCCAGAGTTTCGTACCAGGTTTGGGTCTCTTCGAGTAACAACGAATCCAGGTCCCCGGGTCGCAACTCCCGCAAATCGACGATGCGCGCCGGGGGGGAATCGGAAAGAGCGGCCATATGGTCAGCCTACACGAAAACCGCTAGTCACCACCAGCGGGCGCCTTGCGGTTTTGACATACACACCCATAGTGTGTACGCTGGAGTCAGAGGACCATGCGAAAAACCGCCAATGCTAACCAGCGCATTAACATCGTTCTTCCCCGCCAAACGCTGGCGATTCTGGACAGAGTCGCCTCCAAAGGCAAGCGCAGCAGCTTCATCTCCAGAGCGCTCCTGCACTACGTGGATGTTTGCGGGAAACAGAATCTCAGAGAATGCTTGAAGCGGGAAGCCCTGCTGAATGCCGAGCGCGACCTCGCGATCGCAGCGGAGTGGTTTCCGGTCGAGGAAGAAGCTGAAGCGTTAACGTCCACTCTCCCGCACAAGCGAAAGAAAGGGAATTCCAAGCGCGCATGAGATTTCCCCGCCGCGGTGAGATCTACTTGGTTCGGTTCGATCCTACCGTAGGCCACGAGATACAAAAGACACGCCCTGCGTTAATTATCCAAAATGACGTGAGCAACGAGTACAGTCCAATCACCATCGTGGCTGCGATCACCTCACAATACGCCAATCCTCCACACCCTAGGGAAGTCCTCATCCGGCCTGGGAAGAGTGGGTTGAGCCTGGTTTCCGCCGTGGTACTCAACCAAATCCGCTCCATCGACCGGCGGCGGCTTGTAAGGCGCCTTGGAATTGTCGATGCAACAGTGATGGGTAAAGTGGAACGTGCCATCCAAATAAGCCTGGGCTTGATCGAGATCTAGAGAACCGTGCGAGTCACTTCTTTAAAAACTGCTGGATCGATTTCGCCGCCTGCTTGATCCGATGCTCGTTCTCCACCAGGGCGAATCGAACATACCCCTCGCCCAGCGGCCCGAACCCGATGCCCGGCGATACGCCCACCAGCGCCTTCTCCATCAACAGTTTCGCAAACTCCAGCGATCCCAACGCGCGGTGCCGCTCCGGAATCGGCGCCCAGACAAACATCGAACCTCGCGGCGGTTCCACCGGCCAGCCCGCGCGCTTCAATCCCTTCACCAGCACATCCCGGCGATCTTGATAGGTAGCGCAAATCTTCTTAGTTGCGCCGCCGCATTCGCGCAGTGCGATAATCGACGCAATTTGAATAGGCTGAAAAATACCATAATCCAGGTAGCTCTTGATGCGCGCCAGCGCCGCGATCAGCCTCCGGTTGCCCAGGCAGAATCCCACGCGCCAGCCGGCCATGTTGAAACTCTTCGAGAGCGAATAGATCTCGACGGCAATCTCCTTGGCGCCCTCCACCTCCAGGATGCTGGGTGCGCGATAACCGTCGAAGCAAATATCGGCGTAAGCGAAATCATGCACGATCATGGTGCCGTGCCGCGCCGCCAGCCGAACCACGTCGCGAAAGAACTGCAGGTCGACGCACTGCGTGGTTGGGTTGTGCGGGAATGAAATCAGAATCAACTTCGGTTTGCGCGACGAGGTGTTGTATAGATGCTCCAGGCCATTGAGAAATGTCGCCGGATCGGGCATCGGAAGCATGCAGGCGTGGCCCTCCGCCATAATCACGCCGTATTGATGAATCGGATAGGCCGGATTGGGCGAAACCACCGCATCGCCCGGACCAATGGTGGCGAACAACAAATGCGCCAGCGCGTCTTTGGCGCCAATGGTGACGATGGCCTCGGCTTCGGGGTCCAACTCGACACCATACCGAGCCTGATAATGCTTCACAATCTCGAGACGCAGTTGCGGGATGCCGCGCGACATGGAATAGCGATGATTGCGCGGATTCTTCGCTGCTTCGATCAACTTCTTGACCACGGGCTCCGGCGTTGCGCCGTCCGGATTGCCCATCCCCAGGTCCACCACATCCTGTTGAGCCGCCCGCGCCTTCGCCTTCATCTCGTTGATCACCGCGAACACATAAGGCGGCAACTTTTGAATGCGGTAGAATTCTTCCGTCGTGGGAGTCATACTTTATTGTAAGAGAGCATGCTTACCGACTTGGTTCAGATCGCCCGCATCGGCCGCCAAAAGCGCGATGAGAATTTCCGCTTCCGCGCCTATCTCAAGAATCACCGGCACTCTGATCGCCGCTTGAGGCGCTTCGGCGAAGAGATTCAGGCGCAGATCGATTGCACCAAGTGCGCCAATTGCTGCCGCGTGACCGAGACCGAAATCTCTGAACGTGATATCGAGAAATTGTCGAAGTTCCTGGGCGTCACACGCGATGAGTTTCTGCGGGACTACACGATGCGAGCCCCCCTGGACAACGAGCTGATCCTGAAGCGCGATGCAAACGGTTGTGTATTCCTGAAGGACAATCTGTGCAGCGTTTATGAAGGCCGCCCCAACAATTGCGCCAACTTTCCGCACCTGGTTCGTGGCGAAGGCTCCATTGCCAGCCGGATGTGGCAGTTCGTGGATCGGACCAATTATTGCCCCATCGTCTATAACTGGATGGAAAAAGTGAAAGACGATATCGGCTTCCGGTAACAACTCTCCTTTTGTTCACAGCCCATCCAATAGAAGTGGGGCGGGCCCCCAGGTANNGTCCCCCTGGACCCGCTCTCCGCTTGAGGGATCAAGTTCCTTGACGCCCGCGACAGGCCGACGAGGCGTCGGCCGCGGACCAGGGGGTCCGCCCCACGTGCGAACACGGCACGCAAGTGTGCGTGCGCTACAATCGCGGCTTGCGCATCGGCGTACACACATCCATCGGTAAGTCGCTTGAAGACGCGGCGCTCACTGCTGCCAAAGCCGGTGCGAACACGTTCCAGATTTTCTCGTCCAGCCCGCGGCAATGGCGCGCCGCTGTCCGGACGGAAAGTGAAGTGAAGCTGCTCAATCGGGCGCGCGATCGGCACGATCTTTATCCCCTCGTCATCCACGACAACTACCTCATCAATCTCGCCTCCTGTAGCGAACCGCTTCGCGCGCAGTCCACGGCTGCGTTTCGCGGCGAGATTGAGCGGGCGCTCGCCATCGGCGCCGAATATCTGGTTGCTCATCCGGGAAACTGCAAGGGGCATTCGGTGGAGGAAGGTATCTACAGCGTCATTCGATCGCTGGCCGAAGCCGCACAAGGTCTGGATACGAAGAAGTTAACTGTACTGCTCGAAAATACTGCAGGCGCGGGTGCGGCGCTCGGCAGCCGTCTGGAGGAACTGGCGATCATGCGGCAGTTCGCCGCCGAACTTACCGATCTCGCGATCGGATTCTGCATCGATACCTGCCACTGCCACTCGTCCGGCTACGATGTCGCGACAGCGCCCGGTGTCAAGAACACCGTCGCCGAAATCGACCGCGTGCTCGGCATCGACAATGTGAAGGTGATCCACGCTAACGATTCCAAAACGCCGCTCGGGTCGCATGTCGACCGGCACGAACACATCGGACACGGCTATATTGGAGAAGAAGGGTTTCGCCGGATTCTGAACCATCCGAAACTTCGACACAAAGCCTTCATTCTTGAAACGCCCACCTATGCAGAAGGCGATGATGCGAAGAACATCGAGACACTGAAAAAGCTATGCCGGAAAAGCAGTACGACTCGAAGCAGATAGAAGAAAAATGGCAGCAGCGCTGGAACGACTCGGCTCTCTTCAGGGCCGAAGAAAATTCCAGCAAGCCGAAGTACTACGTGCTCGAGATGCTGCCCTATCCGAGTGGCACGCTGCACATCGGTCACATTCGCAACTACACCATCGGCGATGCGCTGGCGCGCTACAAGCGCATGCGCGGTTTCAACGTGCTGCATCCCATGGGCTGGGACGCATTCGGACTTCCGGCGGAGAACGCCGCGATTGCGAACAAGCGCGATCCCTACGAATGGACCATGTTCAATATCGAGAACATGAAGCGTCAACACCGCCGCATGGGTTTCAGCTACGACTGGTCGCGCGAAGTGGCCACCTGCGATCCCGAATATTACCGCTGGAACCAGTGGTTTTTTCTGAAGATGCTTGAGAACGGTTTGGCCTACCGCAAAAAGGCGCTGGTGAACTGGTGCAACGAGTGTGGCACCGTGCTGGCGAACGAGCAGGTGGTGGACGGCTGCTGCTGGCGCCATGAAGGCACGCCCGTCGAACAGCGCGCCATCGAGCAATGGTTCCTGCGCATCACCAAGTATGCCGATGAATTGCTGACCGCGATCGGCGAACTGAAAGATGGCTGGCCGGAGCGCGTCCTGCTGATGCAGAGCAATTGGATCGGACGCTCGGAAGGCGCGGAGATCGATTTTCATTTGGAGGGCGCTGGGACGGCTATCCGAGTGTTCACCACGCGCGTCGACACGATCTTCGGCGCAACTTGCGTAATACTGGCGCCAGAGCATCCGCTTGTGCGGGAACTGGCAAGCGCCGATTTGAAACCGCAAGTCAAGCGCATGATCGATTCACGCGCCGCGAAGGGTCCCGGCGATGTCGAAAAGGAAGGTCTGTTCACGGGCCACTACGCCATCAATCCTTACAGCGGCGAAAGGGTGCCGATCTGGATCGGCAACTTCGTGCTCATGGGTTATGGAACTGGCGCCATCATGGCGGTGCCCGCGCACGATCAGCGCGATTTCGAGTTTTGCAAACAATACGGCGTCCCTCTTCGTCCTGTGATCCGTCCCGTGGATGGCGTTCTGGCCGACGCCGGCACGATGAAGGAAGCCTTCGGCGACGATGGCGTGGTGGAAAACTCCGGCCCGTATTCCGGTCTTCCGAGCGAGGAAGCGCGCCGCGTCATGACCGCGAAAGCCGAGGCGGAAGGCTTTGGGAAAGCCGCGGTCACATATCGCATCAAGGATTGGGGCATCTCGCGGCAACGTTATTGGGGTACGCCAATCCCAGTGATTTATTGCCCGAAGTGCGGCATCGTGCCGGTTCCCGAAAAAGATTTGCCGGTGGTGCTGCCGCTCGGCATTCCGATTTTGGGCAAAGGCCGGTCGCCGCTCGAGAACGTTCCGGAGTTCATGAACGTGAAGTGTCCTGCGTGTGGCGAGGATGCGCGCCGCGAGAGCGACACCATGGACACGTTCATCGATTCATCCTGGTATTTCTATCGCTACTGCGATCCGCACAACTCGAACGGCCCCTTCGATTCAGCCAAGATCGCCTACTGGTTCCCCATCGATCAGTACATCGGCGGTGTAGAGCACGCCATCTTGCACCTGATCTACTCGCGCTTCTGGACCAAAATGATGCGCGATTTTGGACTGGTCACAAACGATGAGCCGGTAGCGCGCCTGTTTACGCAAGGCATGGTGATTAAGGACGGCGCGAAGATGTCGAAATCCAAGGGAAACGTCGTGAGCGCCGACCAGATGATCGAGAGGTTCGGAGCCGATACCGGCCGCATCTTCGAGCTGTTCGCCGCGCCGCCTGAGAAAGAAATGGACTGGACCGACGCGGGCGCGAATGGCGCTTATAGCTTTCTAGGCCGTGTCTACCGCTACGTGACGCGCAACGTGGGACACGGACAAACCGAGCCTACGGAAGCCGATCGCAAAGTGCTGCGCAAATTGCATCAAACGCTTCAGCGCATCACCGGCGATTTCGAAAGCCGCTGGCATTTCAATACTTCCATCGCTGCGTTGATGGAGCTGATGAATGTACTGATCGAACACGAAAAGCAGATTTCGCGAGTGGTGATGGCCGACGTTCTGGAAAAGTTGACGCTGATGCTGGAGCCCTTCGCACCCTATCTGGCCGAAGAAATTTGGGAGGAACAGGGCAAGCCTGCTCCGGTGTTTCATCATGCCTGGCCTGAGTACGATCCCGAACTAGCGCGCGATGAAGAAGCCGAGATCGTAATCCAGATCAATGGCAAAGTTCGCGGGCGGCTATATGTCGCTTTCGGCACCTCTCGTGAGAAGCTCGAGAAACAGGCCATCGGCGATTCCAAGATCCAGCCGTTGCTGGACGGCAAGCAAGTCGTAAGAGTAATTGTGGTCCCTGATAAGTTAGTAAACATAGTAGTGAAGTAATGCGTTCCTGGGCCCTGTTACGCTCCCTTCCGGTCGCGGCTCGGAAACAATCGTCAATCACTTGCACATGCATTCCGAGCCGCGACCGGAAGGGAGCGTAACGCCACGTTCAAGGAGTATTAATATGACCGATCGCAGAGATTTTCTGAAATCAACCGCGGCCGCGGCGCTTACCACGTCGCTGTTCACTGGCCGCGTGCGCGGAGCGAACGACAAGATCGCGGCCGCTTTCATTGGCATGGGCAAGATGGGCCGCTCCAACCTACAAATCGCGATGCGGCAGGAGAACCTGGTTCCCGTTGCCGTTTGCGATGTGTTCCAACGGAATCTCGACTGGGCCGTGCGCGACAGCAAGAATCAAGCCAAGCCTTATCGTGACTTCCGCGAGGTACTGGCCGACAAATCCATTGACGTGGTTTGCATTTCAACCCCGGACCACTGGCACGCTTATATGACTGTCGAAGCCTGCAAGGCGCGCAAGGACGTTTACGTTGAAAAACCCATCTGCGTGGTAGTGGACGAAGGCGTGAAAATGGTGGAGGCGGCCCGGAAATACGATCGCGTGGTGCAGGCCGGCACCATGCAACGGTCGGCCGCGCACTTCAAGAAGGCCGTGGACATTGTCCGCTCCGGCGAGTTAGGGCAAATCACGTTCGTGCGCACTTGGAACTACGGGAACGAGCCGCAGGAAGGCTACGGGAACCCGCCCGATGTTGAGCCGCCTTCAACGCTCGATTGGGACATGTGGTTGGGTCCCGCGCCAAAGAGCCCGTACAATGCCAATCGCTTTGGCGTCGATCCCGACGACAAATATTTTTCCACCTTCCGTTGGTTCTGGGATTATGCGGGTGGAATGATGACCGATTGGGGCGTGCACTGGCTGGATATCGTGCAGATGGCGTTTCACGAAGAAGTGCCGGCCGAAATCACCGCGCTCGGCGGAAAGTTCTGGCTGAAAGACAATACGGAAACACCTGACACGCTACAGGTGACTTATAAATATGCGAGCGGATTTGTGGCTACCTATGAACGGCGCGCCGGCAATGGGCAATCGATGTTCGGGAAGGGCGGCGGCATCCTGTTCTGCGGCAGTAAGGGCACCATGTTTCTGGATCGGGGCGGGTACAAAATCGTTCCGGAGATGACGGGCAAGCCTCCGGTCGCTGCCATGGCGGAGGCCGAGGGGAAATCCACCGATTCGGGAAACGCAAACCACTGGGCCAATTTTTTGGAGTGCGTCCGGACTCGCCAGAAACCAATGAGCGATATCGAGACCTGCCAGCGATCCACCACTACCTGTCTGCTCGGCAACGTGGCCTATCGTAGCCAACTGCGTCTGGATTGGGATGCGCAGAAATGGACCACCGAACAAGCCGAAGCGCGTAAATTCCTGACCAGGGAATATCGCAAACCGTGGAAGCTAGTAGTTTGAACGAACGTTACCGAACCGCGACCGTAAGGGAGTCGGTGCCTTCAGTACGGCGGCGACGCGGTGCCTTGAGTACGGCGGCGATGCAAAACCGCAAACGTCCGGGAGCGTGAACCGGGCAGTTTGCAGATCTGGGGATGCACCGCCGCCGTTACTTGTCTCTAGGATGGCTTGGGGCGCCGGAGCCGTCTATCGAAGAATTAGCGTCCCGCAAAAAAATAGCAACTTTCACAGTAGGCGGAAGTTAACCTCCACCGTCGCCCCAGTCACCACCGGTTTGCCGTCCTGGTAGCCCGGCCGGAAACGCCACTGGGTCACAGCGTCAATGGCCTTCTGCTCAAGCCCCAGGCCGGGACTCTGGATTACACGGAAGGCGCGTGCGTGGCCGGCCGTGTCCACTTCGATCGCGAGAATCACCACACCAGAATATTTGGCCTTGCGCGCATCTTCGGAAAACTCGGGTTCCACTTTGTAGATTAACTGGGGTGGTGTGATGCGGTGCCCCGAACCGGAGCTGATGCCGGGAGTGCCTTTTTCGCCATCCCCGATTCCCTTACAGCAGCCTGCGCCAATCCCGTTCATGCCGCGACTGCCGAGCGCACCTACCCCGAGTTTGCTGTACGGATCGCCGATATTGCTCGCGTCAATCTCGACCGTCGGCGAATCGAAAGCTACGGTCATCATCATCGGAAGTTTCGGATCAGGCGTCGATTTGGGAGGAATGAAAGTGTTGCGCGCCGTGGGTGGCGACGCTCCATGCCGGGCCGGCAGCAGCGTCTGATTACTGCCGCCCTGGTGCTGTTCGGCTCGATCCATATAAACACGATGCAACGGAGCGAGCGGCACAATTCGACGCGCGGCGGCCACCGATGGCGGTGATGGGACCGAGTGTGCAGTCAGAAGGATCAGAAACGCCACCGCCGCCAGGTGCAGGCCAACGGAAAGTGTTTGCGATTTCGCCGTGGGCATGCCGTTGCCAGTGCAATTTCGAAACCACTGGGTAAGTGGATGGTTCCGAAGGGCACCCCGAAAAGAGGAGTGAAGCGGCGGATGCCCACCTGTGAGGCGAAGGCACGTTGAACGCTCGCGGGTTACCGAACCGCGACCGTGAGGGAGTCGGTGCCTGTCAGTGACTGGACTCGGTCTCGAGCCCCAACTTCGCCAGACTCTCCCGCAACGCCTTGTCTCCGCCGGCGCCTACGTGATAGAACACGATCTTTCCGTCCGCGTCGATCAGAACCACGGTCGGAAACGCACTGACCCTGTAGCTCTGCATCACTCCGCCGTCTGGCGTAAGCAGGATCGGATAACTCAACTTGGACGAAAGCAAGAACTCGTTCACGGTTTCCGAATCCTCGCCGCCGTTTACGCCCAATACCACCAGTCCCTTGCGATGAAACTCCTGATGGAGCTTTTCCACCGCGGGCAGATCGCGCCGGCATGGCACACACCAGGTGGCCCAGAAATCCAACAGCACGAATTTTCCCTTGAGATCCGGCAAACTAAACTCTTTCCCGATATTGGATTTCAGCTTGAAATCAGCCGCAGCCTGGCCGGTAAGATCGGCATTCGCCTTCACCGGTCCTTTAAACTCGGGCACCAGTTTTGATCCTTCTGGCGGCGTGAATGTAAACGAAGAATCCGGCACTTCCGTGTCCAGTTTCTGGGATATGACCGTCACCGCCTGATTCATTTGCGCGGGAGCAGTCAACGGTCCACCTTCCATGGTGGCCGTGATGGTCTGCTTCAATGACAGTTTGGAGCTCTTGTCGATCCAAACCTTCTGCACGCCGCCCTTCATATCCACCGAACCCGGTAGAGAAATGTCTTCGAGCCTTGCCTCCACCACGTAGCAATCAATCTTTTGCCCATCCACTTCCACCGGTTCTTCACCGGTGATCTTCGCCGAAAGATACGGATCCTTGGCTTTAATCTGGTCCATTACGCCGCTCATGCCGGGCACCATCGACTTCACCAGGCTCTCCGGAGTGCTGGCAGCCGCTGTTTTCGTGTACTGCTTCAGCGTACCGAGGTACATCCAGGTGTGTTCGCCGTCCGAGACGATCACAGAGTCGCCCACTTTCGAGCTGGATTCGATGCGCAACTTTCCTGGATTCGAGACAGCTATCTTCACCACCATCTCAAGCCGGGAAGGCAACGTCCCCCCCAAGTCGACGATCGCGCGTTGGTCCACCTGGTACGACTTGTGCTTGAGCAGCACATCGCCGGTTTCCTTTAGCAGCGCTCTCGCGTCGGGCGAGTCTTGAGCGGACGCCAGAAAGCAAACGAGCGGCACAACCAGAATGACTTTCATAGTTAGGTACTCAATTGCCCGCGCGCGGCAGCCTGTGCCAGCTCGTCGCAGCGGTTGTTGTCAGCGTGCGAAGCGTGACCCTTGGTCCATTGCCATTCGATCTTGTGCCGCGATACCTGTTCATCCAGATCGTGCCACAGATCCTGGTTCACCACTGCCTTCTTGGCTCCCGTTTGCCAGCCGTTTCGTTTCCACTTATGAATCCATTCGGTGATTCCGTTCTTGACATAGTTGGAATCAGTAATGATCTCCACGTTACAAGATTCCTTCAGGGCGCGCAGCGCCTCCACGGCGGCTTGCAATTCCATTCGGTTATTGGTGGTGTGCGGCTCGGAGCCATACATCTCGCGTTTCGTTTCCCCGCAGCGCAGAATGCACGCCCAACCGCCCGGTCCGGGATTGCCGATACACGACCCGTCGGTGATAATCTGAACGTTCTTCATCTCGCCATCAGGCGGGAACTGCCTGGAGCTCTCGCTCGAAAAAAGTGTCGACATGTTCCAGAATTTGAGCGGCCTCAGTGGCCTTATAAATCTCTACCCGCAGCTTCGATCCGTTGCGGACGCCGTGGGTGAAGTACGTGGCGAACTGTTTCATCTTGCCCACCGCGTCCGGCATGGCGCGATCGCAAAGCATGCCGTAATAGGTGCGCATGATTTCATAGCGCTGACGCTCGGCGGGATGCTCATAGGTCCCGGTCTCGACGTACTGCTGAATCTGGCGGAAGATCCATGGATTGGAAGAAGCAGCGCGGCCAATCATGACGGCGTCGCAGCCGGTCTCCGTCGCCATTCGAACCGCATCCTCCGGCGTCAGGATGTCGCCGTTGCCGATAACAGGGATGCTGCTGATGGCAGCCTTTACTTCTGCGATGCGGCTCCAATCCGCCTTGCCACTGTAGCCCTGCTCGCGGGTTCGAGGATGCAGCGCGACGGCTTGCAAGCCGCAATCTTCGGCCAGTTTCGCCATCCGGACCGACACCAGTTCCTGATCGTTCCAACCGGCGCGGAACTTCATGGTCAACGGAATCGAAATCGCGCCGCGGACCTTCTGCAGGATGTTCTCAACTAGCGGCAGGTCGCGGAGGAGTCCGGAACCGCCATTGCACTTCACTACTTTATTAACGGGGCAGCCGAAGTTGATATCCACGATGTCGAAGCCGAAGTCCTGGCAAGCCTTGGCGGCATCGGCCATCACTTGCGGATCGGAGCCGAAGAGTTGCGCGGAGATGGGGTGCTCCTCCGGCTCAAAGTACAAATAACGAAACGTGCGCGTGTTTTTTCTGGATTTGAGCGAAGCGATCACGCCGTGCGAGCTGGTGAACTCGGTCATGATCAGCCCGCAGCCGCCCTGGTTGCGAATCAGCCTCCGGAAGACAGTATCGGTAACGCCCGCCATCGGGGCCAGCACAGTGGCCGGCGCGATGCGGACATTGCCGATCTTTAATTCGCTCGGAAATCGCATACCTCACCCATTTTAGCGATTCGGCTCCGGAAACAGTAGTGGGGCAGGTTGCCAACAGTTGCCAACTGCGCAGGATTCCATCCCAATGCCACTTGGTTTTCCCAAAACTGGGGATTCTGCCGTCATAGTGGGGCAGACCCCCAGGTCTGGATAGCGCCGGGATAAACCGGCATGGAGGTGTGTCCAGCGAAGGCTGGCGTATTCAGTGGGAAGCAGTCCCACCAGGGTAAAAGTCAGGACCCCTGTAGCTTGGATAGTCAGGAGGAGGGAACTGAATCCCGAAAACCTATCGACAAAGCCATCGAAGGATGGTGAGCGAGTCATCGGGCCGCAATGAGTGAATGCACAAGTAGCCTCGAAACGGAATCTCAGAGGCCGAGCCTTTCTTCATGGGGCGAAGGCAACATGGCTCGTCGCAAACTGACTGAAGCGGCGAGGCACTCTGGCGGGGTTACAGCAGCAGCACGATGGCAAGGATGCGCTAAGCAACTGG
>PMUN01000106.1 GCA_003166875.1 Bryobacterales bacterium
CGCGCATTCTGGAGTGCGAGTCCACCGATCTTTTGCGGCAGCGTAAATACGACGTGGAAATACGGGACCGGCAACAGTTCAGTTTCCCTTTCGGCCAGCCATTTGGCGCGGGCCAGGGCTTGGCATTTTGGGCAATGCCTGTCGCGGCATGAGTTATACGAGATGACGCGATGCCCGCACGTATCGCACTGCTCCACATACTCCACATGGCCGCCGAGAGCGGCCGTACGGCAGTCGCGGATTGCTTCGAATGCTTTTCGCTGATGAGGGGCAAGTACGTGCCCCCATTGCGCGAAGAACTCTTTTTCGTACGTGCGGAAGACATCGGCCACTTCGAGCCGATGTTCTCTCATCGTTTCGGTGGAATGTCGCTAGCACCGGGGACCAGATCGAGTGAGCCCAGCGTTTCCAGCGGACTTCTGGTGGAACGAATGGCGCTGTCGGAGAGGTGAAGATAGCGGGCCGTGGTTTTGAGGTGCGCGTGACCCAGCAGGGTCTGAATCACCAGCAGGTTCACTCCCTCGTCCAGCAGATGCGTCGCAAACGCGTGACGCAGTGAATGCGGATGAATCGGCTTGATGATACCGGCCTTCCGCGCCGCCTTCTGGCAAGCTCGGAAGACGCTAGTGGTTCTGATGGGGCAATCCGGCTTTCTGCCTGGAAAAAGCCACTCGGTGGGGCGTTTCCAGCGCCAGTACGCCGCGAGCAGGTCGCGCAGAGGCTCGGCCAGCATCACTTGTCTGTCCTTGTGGCCCTTGCCTCCACGAACCCAGATCACGTGTCGTTCTCGATCGAGGTCGCACACCTTCAGATTGGCCACTTCCGATACGCGCAGTCCTGCGCCGTACATGGTGGCCAGCATCGCCCGGTGTTTGAGATTCTTCGGCGCTTCGAGCAGCGCCTTGACCTCGGCCTTACTCAGAATGACCGGTAGCTTCTTCTCATAACGGGGTAAGGGAATCCGGTCGATCTCGATTCTCCGGTGCAGCGTGTTCTGGTAGAAGAAGCGCAGCGCGCAGACGGCCTGAATGTAAGTGGAGAGCTTGACTCTCTTTTCATTGAGCAGGAATAACTGCCACGCCCGGATCTCTTCCGGGCCGAGCTGATCGGGTGGCTTGTTGAAATGTCGGGCGAACTCGGCGACCGAGCGGATGTAGCACGCCACGGTCGTCGGGGCATAGTTGCGAATGCGGAGATCTTCCAGCATCCGCTGTCTGAGTGTAGTCATCGGTGAAACCTCCGTCACCGATGAAAACATCAACCGCCGCGATCACAACAGTGCGCGGTCGCTCGCAGAGCAATCCACCGTTTTAACGAAGAGCGAATCCGAAGACGGAACGCTTCTCAAACTGCCGCTCGCGGCTTAGTTCAACGCTCTTTATATGTACAATCGAACGTTACTCGGCTCGATCTTCTTCTTTTTCTCCCTTTGCTTCGTGGGCTGGTCCCAACCTTACACCATCACGACCGTCGCGGGAACCGATCGGTTGCTGGACGGCCACAACGCCAACACCGTGCCGCTACGCGCCCCAGGCGCGGTTGCGGTGGATACCAGCGGCAATTTATACATCGCCGATGCGGAAGACAACCGCATTCGTAAGGTGGATACGTCAGGGATTATCAGCACTTATGCGGGTACGGGAGCGCCGGGCTACAATGGCGACCGAGTTAAGGCGATAAGTGCGCAATTGAACTTGCCGTCGGCGCTCGCGTTTGACACGGCCGGCAATCTTTATGTAGCGGACCTGGGCAACTCCAGGATCCGGGCGATTTCCTCGAATGGCACCATCAGCACAGTCGCGGGCAGCGGATCGCCAGGAACGGTGGGAGATAACGGTCCAGCGATCCAGGCTCAAGTGAGTCCGCTCGCCGTTGCAGTGGATACGCAAGGGAATCTTTATATCTCGACGCTAGACTTTCACATCCGTAAAGTAGATACCAACGGAATCATTACAACAATCGCGGGCACGGGAAGTCCCGGCTATGGGGGTGATAATGGGCCAGCGAAACTTGCAACCATCGGCCAGGTACCCGCTCTTGTCTGTGACGCGAAGGGTGATCTTTACATCGCCGATCCCGAGAATGGGTACGTTCGAATGATCGATACCGCTGGCATCATCCATCCGGTTGCAGGTAGCGGGGAGTTTGGTTATATAAACGATTACATTCCTGCTTCGCAGGCGGTGATGTCGCCGGATGGCCTCGCGCTGGATAGTTCCGGGAATAATCTCTACATTTCGGATACAACACTCAACGCAGTTCGTTTGGTGGACCTGACCAGCATGCTCATTCACTCGGTGGCCGGGAACGGCAACCCCGGCTTCCTGGGCGATGGTGGCGCACCCCTACTGGCGGAACTCGACTCTCCGGCAGGCCTGGCTCTGGACAGCAGCAACGATATTTACGTGGCTGACTTCTTAAACCGGCGGGTTCGGAAAATAGCGGGCAACCTGATCACAACCGTCGCGGGAACCAGCGACGGTGACGGGGGCGCCGCTACATCGGCATTTCTCAATTTTCCGGAGGGGCTAGCGGTAGACACAGCCAACAACCTGGTTGTGGCCGATACCGGAAACTCCGTCGCGCGGCGCTTCAGTCTGGGCGGCAGCATTAATACTTTCGGCCAATTGATGGGTGCTCCGTCGGCCGTGGCAGTCGACGGATCTGGAAATTTTTATGTGACGGATAACGAACCGCTGGTGCTGGAAATTACGAAAACAGGCAGCACTTCCATCGTCGCCGGCGATGCCCAAAGCGGATACAGCGGCGATGGCGGGCCCGCCACCAGCGCGATGATTGACAATCCCACGGGCGTCGCGGTGGACGCCGCGGGCAACGTCTACTTCACGGATGACACGAATAGCAGAATCCGCAAAGTCACCATTTCCTCCGGAGTAGTCACGACCATTGCCGGCAACGGCAAACCCATTTATTCCGGCGATAATGGTCCAGCGCTCGACGCGGGATTCGATCCGTTCGATATCGCGATAGACGGTCAAGGCAATCTATACATAGCCGACTTTTTGAACAGCCGCGTCCGCAAGATTGGATTGGACGGAACCATTACCACCGTTGCCGGTACCGGTATTGCTGGTTACGCGGGCGATGGCGGACCGGCGCTGGCGGCTGGGATCGCTTTTCCCACTGGGGTGGCCCTGGATAGCACAGGCAATCTCTACATCGCGGATAATGGCAATTCGGTTGTGCGGCGCGTCACCTCCAGCGGACTCATCACAACCATTGCAGGTACTCCCGGAGTATCGACCCCCGATGCCGGCGATGGCGGACCGGCCGCGAGCGCGCATCTGGATCCCTCGCGAGTCGCCGTGGATCCCGCCGGGAACGTTTACGTCACGGATCTGTCCAACGATCGGGTCCGGATGCTGACACCGCTCGTAGTCGCACCTGCCAGCATGAGCATAGTGAGCGGCGACAAACAAAGTGGAACGGTGGGGACGGCTTTGGGCCATCCGCTAGTGATAAAAGTTGCGGCCGCAGGTGGCGCGGGCGTCCCGGGAGTGGTCGTCAACTTCACCGTCAACCCGTCAGGCGCCGCAACCGTGAATCCATCGCCCGCAATCACGCTGAACGATGGAACCGTTACCGCAAATGTCCTGCTCGGTACGACAGCCGGGAGTTTCACGATTACCGCCTCCGCCAACGGAGTTTCGAATGTGTCGTTCTCGCTGACCGCGAATCCAGCGGTCTCACCGACAGCTCCCGTCATTTCTTCCGCCGGGATCGTCAGCGGAGGCTTGAGTGGTCCACCGCTCACGACGGTAGCATCAAACGGGATCGCGACCATCTTTGGTGACAAGTTCGCACCCGCGGGCACCGCCAGACAAGTGGGCCAGCAGGACCTGGTGAACGGCAAGATTCCCACCAACCTGGTTGGAGCTTGCGCCGTGTTCGGAACCCAGCTTGCGCCCATTCTAGGCGTCTATCCCGGCCAGCTCAATGTCCAGGTGCCGCAACTTCCGCCCGGCCAGACCGCGGTCCAGGTGATCACACAGTGCGGCACGCCACAAGCTCAAACGAGCAACGCCGAGACGGTCACTATCCAAGCCACCGCGCCGGAGTTTTTCTATTACGTGCATACCGCCAGCGGGCAAAACCCGATCGCGGCCATCGACGCCGTTACACATGAGGCCGTGGGAGCCCCTGGGCTGGCGGCGGGCAGTACCTTTACGCCGGCGCAGCGTGGCGAACTGCTCACCCTGTTCGCGACCGGTTTCGGCGCGACAGCTCCGTCTTATGGTCCTGGAGAATTACCTACGGGAGCGGCAAAGGTGACAGCGCCAGTCAGTATTACATTTGGTGGAGTGACGCTGGCGGCCTCCGATATTTTGTATGTCGGGGTGACCAGCAACGCCGGACTTTACCAGGTCAACCTGCGAGTACCCGACCAGGTTCCTGATGGAGACCAATCGCTGGTGATCACGATAGGCGGCGGCGAGTCCCCGGCGGGCGGCTTCATAACGGTGAAGGGCGGCCCAAGCTCGGCAACGTCTTCGCGCTAGGACACCGGCTCCCTCAGTCCTCGTAGGGCAAGTCTCCGACTTGCCCCGGACAAGCCGGAGGCTTGTCCTACGATTACGTTTTACGCTCAGAACCGGTGAAAAAATAGCCAAAGGCACCGACTCCCTCACGGTCGCGGTTCGGTAACACCGCGAGCGTTAGCGACCGGGGCCTCAAACTTAGTCTTCTCAGGCCGATGAGCAAGACATGAACCGTCCTCGAAACGGTGCTCTCTGGATTATTTTCTGCCTGCTAACCGCGAACGGCCTAGGCCAGGACATTCCGGCGGAGACGGGTGCCAAGCCCGAGTCCGTCCTGTTTGAACCGCTTCCGGTGGTGGAGGCGGCATCCTTGCACGAGCAGACATTGCTCGAGGCGCCGGCTAGTGTGACCGTCATCACTGACGAGGAGATCCGGCAGCGGGGTTATCGAACTTTGGCGGATGTTCTGGCGGACGTGCGCGGCATGTACGTTACCAATGACAGAGCCTACCACTACGTCGGCGTGCGCGGGTTCTCGTTACCGGGCGACGCCAACAATCGTTTTCTGGTGATGATCAATGGCCATTCACTCACAGAAAACGTCTATGGCTCGGCGAACTACTTCGGCGAGGATTTCGGGTTAGATCTGGATCTTGTCAAACGGATCGAGATCGTGCGCGGTCCGTCGTCGGCGCTGTATGGGACGAATGGAATGTTCGCCACCATCAACATCGTTACTAAGTCGCCGGTGGAGTACGAGCCGCTGCGTGTGTCGGCGGAGCTGGACACTCTCGGCGAGCGGAAGGTGCAGGTGTCAGGCTCTCAATATCTCGGTCACGGCGTGAATCTCCTGATCTCGGGCTCGGTCTTTAATAATAGCGGCCAATCGCCGTTGTATTTCCCTGCGTTTGACACACCACAGACCAATCATGGCCTGGCCTTGAACATGGATGGGGAGCGGGGCTATCACACCTTTGCGAACCTGATCTGGAACAACTGGAGTTTTACCGCATATTTCAATAATCGCGAGAAGTTGGTTCCCACCGCGTGGTACGGCACTGTGTTCAATGACCGTGGAGACAAGGTATCGGATGGTCGCGATTTCGTGGAGGCCAGCTACCAGCGCGATATCGGAACCGAAGGCCAGCTCCGCTGGAGAATCTACTATGATGAGTACCGTTTTCAGGGCCGGTTCGATTTCGCGAGCGACTTAGGAACTCTGGATGCCCGGAACGTCGCCAAAGGCGACTGGATGGGAACCGAGCTCACCTACCGGTTCCGCGTGCCGCTTATCGGATTCCTGACGGTCGGAAGTGAGGCGAGCTGGGACTTGCGCACGCTGTTGGAGTCCTACTATGTGTCGCCGGTGTATGAGAGTGTACCACCTGTTAACCGTCTGGATCGATCCGTGGCATTGTTTTTCCAGGACGAGTGGAAGTTTTCCCGGCACTGGACCTTGTATTTGGGCGGGCGCCTGGACGATTCACGAATTCACCAGCTCGCGCTTACGCCTCGTGCCGCTCTGATCTATCAGCCCTCCGACACGAGCGCCGTGAAGCTGCTCTATGGCCGGTCGTTCCGGAACCCGAGTCCCTTCGAGCAGTTCTACGCAGATGGTGTCACGCAGATCGCCAATCCGGTTCTAAACTCCGAGCGAATGCAAACTTTCGAGGCGGCTTTCGAGAAGCAGCTGGGCAAGAAGTTTGAACTACAGGCCAACATTTACCGCTACCAGCTTAGCGATTTGATTCAAGCCGTGCTGCTAAACGGCTTGCTGCAGCAATATCAGAATACGAGCCCCATCCAAGCCAACGGTGTCGAAATGGAAGCGAAGGCGAATTTGGGATCTGGGTTCAAGATAGATGGGAGCCTGGCAGTACAGGCGACGTCGGCGGACCCCGGGGCTTTGGTGAAAGTAAACTCGCCGGCGCGGGTGGGAAAACTGTTGCTGGACTCGCCGGTATGGCGCAACCGCTGGTCGTTGAGCGGAGGGCTTCAGTATCTCAGTGAGCGGTTAACTCTCGCGGGAGCCAGCGTACCGCCGGTCTATCTGGTGAACTTCACGGCCGTCGGCCGGCACTTGCCGGGAGATATGGATCTCACGCTCGGCATTCGCAACCTTTTCAACTACCGTTATTGGGACCCTGCCGGCTCAGTGCAGGAGATGGAAAGTATCCAGCAAGACGGGCGGAGCTTTTTTGTACGCCTGACTTGGGCACCGCAACGGACAGCGGATGAAAGCCGGAGGCGCGGCGCCGCGAGCTCACCCGGAAAAGAGCCTTAGGTCATGCGCGTCCACGTCTACGCCGCTCTGGTAGTAGCGTTGAGCATTCTCGACCGGCCGGCCGATGCCTTAGATACTGCGCCGCCTGGGTCTACTGTCGTGATTGTGACCTCATCGGCAGTGGAGGCGTTCGGAGAGGCCGTGAGAGGGATTCAGCGCGGATTGGGGCCGGCGGCGAAAGCCGTCATCCTGGATTTGGCAGCCAAGCCACAGTATCCCGCGAACCAGTTAAGCGGCAAGGACGTCCGGCTGCTCATCAGCGTCGGCAACAATGCGTTCGAGTCCGCCGCGCANNGGAACCCACCTGCGCCCTCAAAGCGGCTCCCTGGCATTGGATCTACCCCTTGGCGATATCCTGGCTCGGATGGAAAGCGTGTTGCCTGGCAAGACGCGAGCCGCAATCATTCGGAATCCAGATGCGAACAGCGTTCCCGCATCCACGCTGGCAGCGCAAGCAAAAGCCGCGGGAATGACTTTGAAAGTCCTGGACTGTCCGCGGCCGGAAAAGCTGCTTCAGTTGTTTCTTTCCCTCAGAGGACAGGTGGATTTCGTGGTTTGCCCCCCGGACGGGACACTCTTTAACAGCACCACAGTCCGGCCGCTCATTCTGGCTTCGCTAGAAAACCGGCTGCCGGTGATTGGGTTTTCCGAGAGCTTTGTCCGCAGCGGTGCGGTAGCGGCTGTGTATCCGGATTATTTCGATGTGGGGGCGCAGGCCGGCGAGCTGGCCAGAGACTACCTGGCAGGCGCCAGCCTGCCCGCGAATGAGAAACCGCGCAAATTAAAAGTGGCCGCCAATCCGCGTGTGGCGCGGCTGCTGGGACTTCGAATTCCTGGAAGGAACGATTCGGAATCCGGAATCGTGGTGATCGAATGAGATTCCCACGACAACCCACCGTTTCGCGTCGAAGGAGCCTGCTGACGCAGGCCTCGCTGACGAACCTGTTGGTAGCGTTCTCCGTGGTTGCCGCCGGCGTCGCGCTGGTGCTGTGGCGACAAAGCACGACCTTCGGCCAGCAACTGGAGTTACGCGCCCAGGTGGCCGCCGAATTCCTGGCCAATGAGAGCGAGTTCCCGCTGTTGATCGGCGATCGCAATGCATTGCAACTGGTGGCGAAGTCGGCGGCGACTCGGGAGGACGTGCTGTACGTAACAATTGTCAACGAAGCCGGCGAAACCCTGGCACAAGCTGGGCAATTAGCCGCAGAGTCCTCAAACAGCCGAAACAGAGCGGGAGTGGAGATTCTGCCGTCCAAGATTGAGGCCACGCGCGTGGTTCGACAAGCTTCCGCAAACGGGCTGGCGGATTGGGAAGGCGACCGCGCGCCGTCGAAGCGTCTGGGCGTGGTGCGCATCGGCTTTTCCACTGAAAAGGAGAGAGTTTTGTTCGCGCAGTTGGCGCGAGACATCATTTTGACCCCGTTCGTCTGTGTGTGCCTGGTCCTGTTCGTGCAGTACTTGAAATTACGGAGGCTGCTCAATCCGCTGGTTCGGCTGATTGATTTCACGCGATCGGTAGCGCAGGGGGACTTGAAGCAAAGAGCGCCGCTCGGGGCCTGGAACGAAGTGGACGATTTGTCGATCGCATTCAACGATATGGTGGAACAACTCGACGCCTCCCGCGGCGAACTGCTGCACCTGGTGGATCAGGCCCAGGAAGCCAGCCGGCTTAAGAGCGAGTTTGTAGCAAACATGAGCCACGAACTGCGGACTCCCATGAACGGCATCATCGGCATGACGGAGCTGGCGCTCGACACCCCGGTTAGCCCGGTACAAAAAGAATACATGGAAGGCGTCAGAGAATCCGCCAACTCGCTTCTGACAGTGATTAACGACGTTTTGGATTTCTCCAAAATCGAGGCCGGAAAGATGAACCTCGATACCGAGCCTTTCGACCTGCGAGAACTGCTGGAGCAAACCGCCCGCGCGGTGGCGCTGCGGGCGCACCAGAAGAACCTGGAACTGGCGCTCGAAATCGATGCCGCGGTTCCCTGTCAAGTGGCGGGTGATGCCAACCGGCTGCGCCAGGTGCTGGTGAATCTTCTGGGCAATGCCGTGAAGTTCACCGAGAGCGGTGAAGTGCTGCTCTGGGTGGAACAGAGGCCGAGTGGCCCCGCGGAACTGGAGCTTCACTTCCTGGTGGAAGACACTGGCATCGGTATCCCGGCTGAAAAACTGCGATTGATTTTCGATGCGTTCACGCAAGCCGACGGATCGATGACGCGCAATAGCGGCGGCACGGGCTTAGGGCTTGCGATCGCGAAGAGACTGACGGAATTGATGGGCGGAAGAATCTGGGTGGAGAGCGAGACGGGAAAAGGCAGCCGCTTCCATTTCACCATCCTGTGCGAAATCGTCGTCGAAAAGCCGGTCGAACGAAAGCCGGCGAGCCCTGAGATTTTGCGGGGCCTGCGAGTGCTGGCGGTAGATGACAACCGCACCAACCGGCGGATTCTCGGCGCGATGCTGGCCGCGGAAGGAACGGAGGTCACGCTGGCTGAATCGGGCGTGGAAGCGGTGCGCCTGTTGCAACACGCCCAGGAACAGAAGCGGCCGTTCCAGCTGGCAATCGTGGATGCGCTGATGCCCGGCATGGATGGATTCATGCTTGCCGACAGGATGAATCATAATCCGAATTTGACCCGGCCGGTGATCATGATGTTGAGCTCCTCCGATCTGCAGAGCGACATCCCGCGCTGCCGGAGGCTGGGAATCGTCTGCCACGTGGTGAAGCCCGTATGCAAGGCGGATCTGAGAGAGTCGATGTTGCGCGCCATGGGTGGGGCGGCCACCGAGCCGGCTGCGCGTGAAGATAAAATGAACGAGAGTCTGCGGCATCTTTCGATCCTTCTGGCTGAAGACAACTCGATGAATAAGAGGCTGGCCACGCGGCTGCTTGAAAAGCGGGGGCACAAAATTACTAGCGTCTCGAATGGACGCGAGGCCTTGGAGGCGCTGGAACAGGCCCGCTTCGATGTCATCCTGATGGATGTGCAGATGCCGGTGATGGATGGCTGGATGGCAACGCAAGCCATTCGCGAACGGGAGCGCGGCACAGAAGAGCATGTCCCGATCCTGGCGCTCACCGCGCACGCCATGAAGCACGATCAGGAACAGTGCTTGGCAGCGGGTATGGATGGCTACTTGAGCAAGCCGTTTCAACCGGCTGAGCTTTATGCGGCGGTGGAATCGATTGCCGGGGGCTAGGGACTGGGGACTGGGGGCTAAAGGCTGGGACTCGGAAACTCCACGGCGGGTTTCGCAGCCCCGAGTCCCTAGCCCCCAGCCCCCCGGCCACGCCAGCGCCGTGCGTTCGGATTCCGCAGTGCGCTAGGATTTCTTACAAGACACCGTAATCTTTAAAGGACACTCTCTTCAATGCTCTCTCGCGCCGGCTACGTTCCAACGGCTGCTTCACTGCTGCTGGCCCAACCCTTCCTGCTGCTTTTGTGGCTTGCGATGGGGACGTTCCCGGCGTGGGCCCAAACGGGAGCGAGCCTTTCCGGCGTGGTGATGGACCAAACCGGCGCAGCCCTTCCCGGTGTCGCGGTGACAATCAGGAACGTCGACACAGGTGCAACGCGCACGATCGCAACCGACAGCGGGGGGCACTATCAGGCGTCCGGCCTGCTTCCGGGGCGCTTCGAGATTCGAGCTGCAAAACAAGGGTTCGCCGATGAAACGCGCACGGGAATCAGCTTGGCGGTTGGCCAGGACGCCACGGCCGACATTAAGATGCAGCGGAGCACCTCCGACGCCTGCGCGAGCGGCCACGAGTTCGCCACCACCGATTGCACGCTGACCTGGCACGGCATCACGCTGTACGGTGCGTATGACGTCGGCGTCGGCTGGGTCAGCCACGGCTTACCGGTAAACGGCTATAACTATGAAGGCGAATCTCTGGTGAACCGAAACGGCTATCAACATCGATTCCTCGTCGCACCGAACAACCTGCAGCAGACGGGTCTGGGCATCAGGGGCAAGGAAGAGTTTCTGCATGGCTGGTCCGTTGTGGTCAACGTTTCAACTGGCATCAATCCGCAGTCCGGCCAGCTCGCCAACGCGTCAGCCACCAACATCGCCAACAACGGCCTTCCCAGGAGCAGCTATTCGGAAGCCATCGACGGCGCGCGCGCGGGCCAACCCTTCAATGACGAATTCTATGGCGGTATATCGTCCGCGTATCTCGGCACGCTGACCTTCGGTCGTCAGCGCGCTCTCGGTACCGATACGATGCTCGCTTACGATCCGGCCGGCGGCGGATATGGCTTTTCGTACATCGGGTATAACGGCACGATGGCCGGCGGCGGCGACACAGAGGACAGCCGTTGGGACGACGCCCTGAAGTATCGCCTCACCTATGGCCCGGTCCATTTCGGCGCGATGTATAAATTCGCCGATGGTTCTGGCGGCTGTTACTCGACATCCGCAACCTGGACTGCCGCCACCTGTACGCCGGAAGAGCCGCATAACACCGCCTATGGATTCGACCTTGGCGGAAACTCCGGCAAGTTCTCCGCCGACGTC
>PMUN01000079.1 GCA_003166875.1 Bryobacterales bacterium
TGGTTGCGGCTATGCTGCTCTGCGGGGCAGGCGCTTTCGCCTGCCAACCGATTTTGAAGCAGCGATGATATACGATAGGGCTATGCGGATAGCTCACGGCGCAGTGCTGCTTGCATGTGCGGCGCATTGGGCGGAGGCCGCGCCGGTCAGCTTTCAGAAAGTCATCCGCCCGCTGCTTGAAGATCGCTGCGCGATGTGTCATTCCGCTGATGCGCGGACCAGCGGCTTCGAAGTGACGAGCGTCGCCGCACTGCTCAAGGGCGGTGACAAAGCAGGCGCTGCTGTTATTCCAGACAAACCAGACGCGAGTCCGCTGGTTGAGTACCTCACCGGCAAGCGCCAACCTCGAATGCCGAGAGAATTGCCAGCGCTGAGTGCCGCCGAAATCGGCGTGATTCGGAATTGGATTGCCGAGGGGGCGAAAGACGATTCGCCGGCTGATACGAAATCGGCCGCGGCAGGCAGCCGTCCTCTCTCGGACTCAGAGAAACTGCTCAATCAAGCGCTGTTCAGCGCGAATGCCGAGCAGTTGATGATCCTGCGGCGCAACCTTCGGCTGAAGTATTTGCCAAAGCCCGCGGATCCGCCGCAAGCTGCTGGCGCCAATCCGATCGATCGTTTCATCCAAGCCAAGTGGCAAGCAAAGCAAACTCCTCAGCTATCGAGTGATGCTGAATTTCTGCGACGCGTCTATCTGGACGTGATCGGCGTGATCCCCACTATCCAAGAGGCGCAGAGTTTTCTCGCGGACCGGACTCCGGCGAAGCGCGAAAAGCTGATTGATGCTTTGCTCGCGCGCGATGCCGACTACGCCGCCAACTGGACCCCGTTTTGGGAAGAAGCCATCGCCAGCACGGACACCGGAGTGGTGGGCGGAATCGTGCGGCACGGCAATTATCAGGACTGGATTTATAACAGCTTTCTGATAAACAAACCGTACGACGTGTTGGCTGCGGAACTGATTGATCCGTTCATGCCGAACTACCAGAAACCGGTCCCGGAAAAGATGAACGGCGACTATTCCGTATATCCATCCTTCGTCTTGAATTCGGACCATATCGAGACCATCCAGACTGCGGCCAACACGGCGCAAGTGTTTTTGGGCACCGGGATGAAATGCGCGAGCTGTCACAACCATTTTCTCAATGGCGAATGGCCGCAAACACGCTTCCTGGCGTTCGCTAGCCTCTTCGCGACGAAAGATCTGGAAGTGATCCGGTGCGAGGCTCACACCGGCAAATTCGTTAACGCGTCGTTTCCATTTCGTCTGCCCGACGTACCGGATGACGTACCGGCTGACGTTCCATCGCGTCTGCATCGGTTATCCCAACTGCTGACGGACCCCATGGACGACCGCTTTTCAAAGACCATCGTCAATCGGTTGTGGAAGCGCTATCTGGGACTCGGATTGTTTGAGCCGGTGGACGATTATCGCGCTGACCGCCCGGCGAGTCATCCGGAACTGCTGGATTGGCTGGCTTACGATTTCATGCAGCACGGCTACGATCTGAAGCACACCATCCGCCTGATTCTGACCAGCCGCACGTATCAACTCAAATATGACCCCGCCCTCGAAGATCATTTTGATATCGGGAAGCCGTCCACGCCTCGATATTTTCGGTCGCCATCCCTGCGCCGTTTGACCGCCGAGGAGCTTCTGGACAGTATCCAAGTGGCTGCGCTTCAGAAGCTGAATCCAACTGAGCGACTTTATAAGCAGCCATCGTCGACGGATTTAACGCGAGCGCTGGGCCGTCCCGCGGCTCGGAATGAGGTGAGTACCGGCCGTCCGGAAGATGTCGCTGTGGTGCAGGCTCTGGAACTGCTCAATGGTCAGGAATTCCATGACCGCGTATATAACGCGCAAATTCTGAAAGAGCCGCCCACCGTGGAGCGCTTGTATTGGGCCGTGTTCAGCCGTCCGCCGACGGCCGCGGAGATTCAGGCCGGCGAGGAGTTTTTGAAAAACAATCCAGGACCGGAAGGGTTAGGCGACATGCTGTGGGCAATGTTATCGAGCCCTGGTTTCGCTTATGTGATGTAGGGCAAGCCTCCGGCTTGCCAATGGAAACTATGCCACTCACTCGTCGAGAATTCATTGCGACCGGCGTTGCCGCAGCGTCACTCTACAGCGGCGAGAAAATTACGCCCAAGGCCGATTCCATCATTTATATCTGGCTACCGGGCGGCATGGCCCAAACGGATTTGTGGGATCCGAAGAAGTTCACGCCCTACGTGGCCGGGATGAAGGGCAGCCAGATCCTGGGAACATGCGAGAAGATTCCAACATCTGCCGACGGAATCTTTCTAGCCGCCGGGTTGGACAACATGGCGCGCGTGATGAATCGCGGGGCCATTTTACGTACGTTATCGAGCGAGACGAAATTCGGGGCCGTGCATCTGAAGGCGCAGTATTACGCCAACACCGGCTATTTGTTTCCTTCAGGCGTGAAGGCGCCCAGCATCGGCTCCATCGTCGGACGCACGCTGGGCCGGCGAAATCCTCAAATTCCGGCCTATATCTACATCGGCCGAGACGTGGACACCAGCGACGAAGAAAAGCTGTTCATCAGCGAATACATTGGCCCAGGTTTCTACGGCATCAATCACGCGCCCTTCATGATTCCGGATCCCGCCAAGGGGCTCGCGACGCTGAACGCCGTGGCGGGCATGAAGATGGACCGCCTCGATCGTCGCCAGCAATACCTGGAAGCCATCACCGGGCTCTCGCAAAAGGCGCTGCTGGAATCGAACAAAGCCAGCGACTACGTAAAGGTGATGGAGGACGCACGCGCGATGATGGATTCGCCAGTGAAGCGAGCCTTCGATTATCGAGCCGACGAAAAACCCGAAGTAATCGCGGCCTACGAGCCTGAGATCGCCGAAACCGCGCTGCTTGATCCGGCCTATTTTCACGGCAATCGCTTCTCGCATGGGCTATTGTTAGCCCGGCGCCTGGTCGAAGCTGGTGCGCGCTTTATTCAAGTGGAATATCAGTATGGCCCTTTTAAAGGCTTCGACATGCATGAAAGCGGCCAGCGGCGCATGGTGGAGATGAAGAAGCAGATCGATCGGCCCATCGCTCGGCTGATCCAGGATCTGGATGAGCGCGGCTTGTTGGATCGCACATTAGTTGTTATCGCTACCGAGTTCGGCCGCACCATCGCATCAGCTCCCGCGGCCGGGCAGGAGCCGGACGGATTCGCGGAACGCAACACGGGCGAGAAGTTGGTCATCGAAAACGAGAAGATGTACGGATTTCACGGCCACTTCAGCTCCTGCAGTTGCATGCTGTTCTTTGGCGGCGGATTCAAGAAAGGCTACGTCCATGGGCGCACGGCCGATCAGCATCCACTGGAGCCAGTCGAGAAACCAGTAGCGTTGATCGACGCGTATGCGACCATTTTCAAGGCGCTCGGAATCGCCGCCGATACGAACTACGTCACCGAGGGCCGGCCGTTTTATGTAACCAACAACGGCAAGGGAAAAGCCGTCGATGAACTGCTTGCTTAAACTCTCCATCATACTCCTCGCGGCAAGCGCCGCTGGTTACGCTACGCCTGTCCATCTCCGCTGCGAGCATCTGAACACTCCACTTGGCATCGATGCTTTGCATCCACTCCTCTCCTGGCAGAGCGACAATACGGAACGCAACTGGCATCAGAGCGCCTACCAGATTCTGGTGGCAACCAGCACCGCGCGATTGAGCGCACCGGACGTTTGGGACAGCGGGAAGCAGAATTCGGCGGAATCGAACGGCATCGTCTACAGCGGGCCAAAACTTGAATCGCGCAAGCGCTATTACTGGACCGTGCGTGTATGGGATGCGGCTGGCAAGGTCTCGGAAGCGATACCAGTGTGGTGGGAGATGGGCCTGCTTGCGAAATCCGACTGGACCGCGAAATGGATCAGCCGGAACGATCCGGAGCAGGAAGCCGACCGCCCCGCCATGCGATGGATTGGGACCGAGGGCCAAGACGCTGGCCGCTTCCGGCTGAATTTTGACGTGAACCAAAAGCCGAGAGACGCTGTTCTGCTACTGACTGCTCGCGGTAATTGGAAAGCCACCGTCAATGGGCATGAGGTTGCGAATTGGCACGATTGGCAGGAGGTGGAGCGCATCGATCTCAGCGATCTCCTGGTAACCGGAAGGAACTCGATCGAAGTAGCCGTGACTGGAGCAGGGAAGGCCGCTGTTCTCGCCGCGCTCGTCAAGATCACGCACGCGGATGGAACCTTGGAACGGATTTCCACCGAGCGGTGGGACCTAGCGCGGGTAATCGCTGATTTGGACGACAAACGCTTCGGCAACGTCCATCTTCCAGCCGCCGCTGCATTGTTCCGCAAACCACTCGCCATCGACAAGCCCGTCCGCTCCGCCAGAATCTACGCCACCGCGCTCGGCAGCTACCGCCTGTTTCTAAACGGCCAGCGCCTCGGCAAAGATCTTCTCACTCCAGACTGGACCGACTATCGAAAACGAGTGCTCTACCAGACCTACGACATCACCAAATCCCTCGCGCGCGGAACCAACGCCATCGGCGTAATGTTGGGCGATGGCTGGTATGGAAGCGGCCTCGGCTGGAACGGACTGCGCTTCAACTTCGGGCCGCCGCCGCTGCGATTCATCGCGCAAGTGGAGATTGAGTACGTCGACGGCGAGCATCAAACCATCGTGACCGATGGAACATGGAAAACCAGCGCATCGCCGATCCTGCGATCGGAACTCTACACGGGCGAAACCTACGACGCTCGCCTGGAGCAGCCTGGTTGGGACACGGCGGTATTTCAGGACGCTGCGTGGACCGCGGCCTCGATTTCTGACGCGCCCCCGGCAATCGTATCCAGTCAAATGTCGCCAACAATTCAGGTGACCGAAACCATGCAGCCGAAGAAGGTCGCATCTCCAGCCGATGGGGTCTACGTCTTCGATATGGGCCAGAACATGGTGGGCTGGGCGGCACTGAAAGCGACCGGTCCGGCTGGAACAAAGATACGTCTGCGTTTCGCAGAGATCCTGAAACCCGACGGCAATATCTATCGCGACAATCTGCGCGCCGCTGAAGCCACCGACACGTTCATCCTACGCGGCGGAGGTTCTGAATATTTTGAACCGCACTTCACCTATCACGGATTCCGCTACATCGAAGTAACCGGCTATCCTGGAAAGCCGCCCTTAGACGCGATCACTGGACTAGTCTTCCACACGGCGAATGAGTTTACCGGGAAGTTCACCAGCTCCAACTCCATGCTGAACCAACTTTGGCGCAATGCACTGTGGAGCGAGCGCGGGAATCTGGAGAGCGTCCCGACGGATTGCCCGCAGCGCGACGAGCGGCTGGGCTGGATGGGCGACGCACAGGTTTTCTGGCGCACGGCCTCCTTCAATATGGATATGGCCGCGTTCACGCACAAATGGATGCATGACGTCGTTGAGGCGCAATCCCCTGCGGGCGCTTTCGCGGACGTATCGCCGCGCGTGGTTGACGAGGCTGACGGAGCGCCCGCGTGGGGAGACGCCGGCGTGATCATTCCCTGGACCGCCTGGCAGCAGTACGGCGACACGCGCATCATCGAAGAGAACTGGGAGCCGATGGCGCACTGGATGGAGTACATCGGAAGCGCAAATCCCGACGGAATTCGCAATCAGCGCCGCAACAATGATTTCGGCGATTGGGTTCCGGCGGAAAGTGAGACACCGAAGGATTTGATTGCGACCGCCTATTGGGCCTACGACGCGAACCTGATGTCCCAGATGGCGCGCGCCGCCGGCAAAGAGGCGGATTCGAAAAAGTACGCCGCACTTTTTGAGAGCATCCGCGCCGCGTTCCAGAAACAATTCATTCGCGCGAATGGCGAGGTAGGTAATGGCAGCCAGACCTGCTACGCGTTGGCGCTGCACATGCACCTGCTGCCGGATTCGCT
Source organism: Bryobacterales bacterium (assembly GCA_003166875.1). Taxonomy (GTDB): domain Bacteria; phylum Acidobacteriota; class Terriglobia; order Bryobacterales; family Bryobacteraceae; genus Palsa-89. The sequence continues at coordinate 5,926 of PMUN01000079.1, forward strand.
AAAGGCAATGGCGACGGATCACCTGGTCGCAGATATCGAAAAGCGTAACTGGCACCTCTCCACGGGATTCGTCGGCACTCCCTATCTTTTATCAGCCCTCAGCAATAACGGCCGCACGGATGTGGCCTACCGGCTGCTGCTGAACGATACGTATCCATCCTGGGGCTACACGATCTCGAAGGGCGCGACCACCATCTGGGAACGCTGGAACGGAGACCGCGGCGATCCCAGCATGAATTCTTATAACCACTATGCCTTCGGCGCGGTGGTGGAGTGGCTGTATCGGTACGTAGCAGGCATCGATGCGGCCCCGGATTCACCGGGATTTCAAAAGATCGAGATTCATCCTCTGCCGGATGAGCGCCTCAATCGCGTGCATGGCGAATACGATTCGATCTACGGCAAGATCATCAGCGATTGGCGAAGCGCGCCTGGCGGCCAATTCACCCTGAAGGTGACTATCCCGGCCAACACCACGGCGATCGTATACTTACCGGCCGGTCCGAACAGCCAGGTGACGGAAAGCGGCAAGCCGGTGGAGACTCAGAACGGGCCGGCCGGATTTGTGACTGCGGCGATCGGTTCAGGGTCCTACGAATTCCACGTGAATTGAAAGCTACGTGCGTGTTGTCGGCGGATGCCGGCCTGCCAATAAGCCCGCAACACTGAGATCTTCGTCGATTTCGGGCCAGTGAATGCCCTCTCCCCGTCCTATGAGTCTGAAGTTCTGCCGTTGGTCAGTACTTGCCTTCAATAGCCGCGGGAACCACGATAGTGGAACTGAAACGGTGCGACCGTCGTCCAGTTGCACATTCAGATTCTCGTTGTCGACTGAGACGGCACTAGCTCGCGGGTGGATTTCGATGGAACTCATGCCATTTCTCCAGCCATTCCTGCTGATTCTCGACAACGAGCCGCTGCAACCTGGTCAATTCGTGAGTTCTGAAGTTGTTGTTGTTCGCTATATCGACAGGCGCCAACCAGAACTTTGCAACGGAGTCGTCCCGCTCGATATGTACGTGTGGTGGCTCGTGACCTTCGTTGCTGTAGAAGAACACGCGATACGGTCCGACTTGCGCGATCGTGGGCCTGCATGTTCAAGGCACCTAGGACGAGTATAGCAACGTGACTTGAGAAAATCGCCCCGCCTAAACCCTGGCAAGAGCGCCCACAATCAGTGCTACCAGGTTCCAGGCGATTAGCGTCGCAAACACAATATTGATCCTGGCGAGCAGCCGCTGCCGCCCCATGCGCCAACAGTAAACTCCCAGCGCAATCGCCAGGAGCTTTACTAAGATCAAGCCGCCGATGGGGTTGGGGCCCAATTTCAAGGCTAAACGCACAAGCGGGTTCGCCTCCTCGATTCCGTTAACCAGGAAGGCTACCGTGGTCAGAAAATCCAGGACTTGCAGATAGGAGAAGTGCATCAAAGCCTGATTTAACTGGCTTGCACCCTCCGCGGAGATATGGGTCGACACCTCAGGCATGTACCTTATAAGGCTAGCAGGTAAACACCTTACTGGTAAACGGTACTAAAGTTCTGGTACCTGTAGGACAAGTCTCCGACTTGTCTTGGACAAGCCAGAGGCTTGTCCTACATGGTACGCTTCAAAGTTCGACAAGTTTCGATGTCCACCACTCTGATTGAAAACAATTACGGCGCCTCGCACGTGCGGCTAATCAAGGTGCGCCGGCTACAAGATCGCCACGACCTCAAAGAACTATCCGTCGGAATTCAATTCGAAGGCGAGTTCGAGAGCAGCTATACCACCGGTGACAACCGCAGCATCCTGCCCGCCGACACCATCAAGAACACGGTCTACGCACTCGCCAAGCTTTACACCATCGAGCAGATCGAGGATTTCGCGCAACAATTGATCAATCACTTTCTCACCGACAATTCGCAGGTGAAACGCGTTCGAGTCGAGATTGCTGAATACTTGTGGACGCGCATTCTGTTCGGCGGTAAACAGCATCCTTGGTCCTTCACGCCGGCTGGACCCGAGCGGCGCACCACCATCGTCACCGGCACGCGCGAGACCGTATTCATTGAGTCCGGAATCGAGAACCTGCAGGTGGTTAAGACTACCGGGTCCGGCTTTGAAGGCTACCTGCACGATCCGTTCACTACGCTGAAGGAAACCTCCGACCGCATTCTCGCCACCGCCGTCAAAGCCAGTTGGCTGTATTCGGACAACGAGATTCCGTTTTCCGTCTACTGGCACGGCATCCGGCAGGCTATCCTGGATACGTTCGTCGAGCACGAGAGCCGGTCCATGCAGTTCACTCTGCACGCCATGGCGGAGGCAGTACTGGAACGCTATGAGGACATCGCGGAGATTCACCTCTGGGTACCCAACAAGGATTGCCGGCTCGTGGACCTGGGCCTGTTCGGTTTGGAGAACAAAAACGAGGTCTTCGCGCCTGCTGAGGAGCCGTTTGAGTTGATTGAAGCGCGGCTGAGGCGCGAGACTTTGGACTGAACTGATTTAATGGAACTTCGCGAACCGTAGTTTCGTCTTTCACTGTTAACCATGAGCTGGCGTGACCAATTTGCTAAACCCTCCGGAGCGATGGGCTGGATCGCAGGACAACTGATGGCGATGAAGAACGGCCATCGCAGCACGTGGGTGTTCTCGCTGCTTGATCTGAAACCGACGGACCGTGTGCTGGAGATCGGGTTTGGACCGGGTAGCGATATCGCCCACGCCAGCCGCGCGGCCGCATTCGTGGCCGGCGTGGATCATTCGGACGTGATGGTACGGATGGCATCCGGCCGGAACGCGCAGGCGATCAATGAGGGAAAGGTGGAGCTGAAATTAGGTTCAGCCGCACAACTCCCGTATCCGGAAAATCACTTCGACCGGGTTTACGCGATCAATGCCGCCCAGTTTTGGAAGGACTCGGTGAAGACCCTCACTGAAGTGGGACGAGTCTTGAAGCCCGGAGGATGGGTGGTGCTCGCCGTGCAGCCTCGCAGTAAGAATGCTACGGAGGAAACTTCGCGGCAAGCCGGAATCGGCTTGTCCAAGTCCCTCGCATCTGCTGGTTTTGAGGACGTCCACACCGAAATGCATCAGATGCCGCCGGTACCCACGGTGTGTGTTTTGGGCCGGCGCGCTGGAAAAATGTAACAACTGCACCGACTCCCTTACGGTCGCGGCTCGGAAAGATATGTCGTTTTGCTTGCGTTACCGAGCCGCGACCGTAAGGGAGTCGGTGCTCAGTCGCCCGAGACGCGGCGCGGGCTTTCGTAGGAAAACCAAGCCATCGCGTTGGTTTTGAGAACCCGCCAATTCGTTCGCAACACCGACAGCCCCAACATCAGCGCGATCACTATTACCGCGCAAACTGCGCATTCAATGTTGCCGAGCGTTTCCTTCCATGATCCGAACCACCGGCCGTATACCAACTCGATGTGCACCCAGTACACCAGCAGTGAAGTGGTGCCCAGTTGCCGAATCCAGCTCCACGAAGCCGCACCCACGGCATACTCGGTCCAGACGAAAGTGAAAGTGAGGAACAGCATCACCACGCCCAATTTGATAATGATCAAGCCCGGACTGTTGAGCCAAAAGTCGGATTTGGGATAAAGCGAGTACGGCAAGTTTGAGAAATACTGGCCGCCAAGAATCAGAGCAAAACCGGCCAGCGTTCCCCACTGCATCATGCGATTCATTTGTTCCGGCTTCGCCAGCCGCAGCGCGCTGCCGATGCTCAGCCCGAACGCGATAAATGCGGCCCAGGGAAAGAACGCGAAGTATTGAAAGCTGGGAACAAAATAGGCCGAGATCTGCGGCGGCAGCCAGCGCCAGTCAATCGCCGACACTAGCGGAGCGACGATCGCAATGGCCAGGCCCAATCCGGCGCACAGCCGCACGCGATCCACGGTAGTGAAAATCGCCATGATCGACATCAGGGCGATAGCGAAACCCATGCAGTTGAGAATGTCCACCTTGAACAGATCGGGCCACGGACTTTGCGGATAGGCGAACAGCCAGAGTTGCAAACGAAACAGGAACGCGAGCGAAAACAGATAACCAGCTCGTCTCAGCGCGGCGCCCCAGCGAGCCATGGGACGTAGCCCCTGGCGCTCGCGGCGGTCCATCAGGAATGCCAGCGTGATGCCTGTGAGAACTAAAAAAATCGCGGGCCCGATGCCGCCCATGAATTGAGACAGCATGAACGGCCCGTCGGTCCTCAGATCCGTGCGGTTGAAGGAATGAAAGACGTGGCCTTGCAGCATGATCACTACGGCCAGGCCGCGCGCACAATCTAAAAAAGTGAGCCGGCCGCTCGAACTGTGATTGTTACGGCTGGACACTTCGTTTGACGGTATATGGTCGATGGCTGTCATTTTCCTGGATACTCTGTTTTGAACCCTGGTGCAGGCTTTAGTTGCAGCGCGTCAGGCGGCAGGGGCTGATTAGTCTTTATGCCAGTGTAGGTTATACGCCGATAATCTCGCGAGGGCTCGGAAATCTTTTCCTGAAGCGGGTAAGGATCGCCGCTTTCCGGAATCCAGAGCTCTAGCTTGGTTACATATTGGCGTGCCTCCCCGGTCTTAGGGATCAACTGAAGTCGAATGGTTTGAATACCTTCGAAGCCCTTCACGGTTTCCGTCCCAAGTGCCTTCACGTCATAATCCTTTGCAAGCGCAGTGCCGGAAGTGCCGAAACCAATCATTAAGAACTGATCTAACTGTTCGCCGTGCTTGCCGAGGTCGAATTCCTGGACGGTGTTGATCTTGGGATAGTAAATGCGCACTCGCCGATTTTCGATGGACACGGCGTGTTTGTCCGGTTCGAGGAAATTGATCAGGCCGCGTACCTCGCCTGCTCCAACCTTTTGCATAACAACGGTGCCGGTTTCGGTGCTGTCCTCGTTGATCACGTCGGTGTGGGTGACATAGGTAGCGCGCGCCGTCATGTTCTTAAATACACTGGCCGCTTTGTCCATGCGCGCGAGGATCGTGTCCTTCGGACCATCGGCCGCTGCGGACAAATTGATCAAGAACAGAAAAGTGGTAAAAGCGCGTGATCGCATTTTCGATAAAACAGATTCCAGCAGCGGTAACAGCAGCTATGGCGTGGTGAACGCCATGTAACCTCTGACTTCCTTTTCAGAATCGATGATCGGTTCCAAACGAACGACGTTATACTTCTTTCCGGTGCGCGCCCGGAGCAGTGCGCTGGCGCGTGCGACCCGTTGCGCTTCCGGAACATCCCCCAGTTGCTCAGAATCCATCCAGAACACATTCGAACCATGTTCGGCGGGGAGCATAACGATGCTGCTGGCTCTGGGTTGATCGCGGAACACCTCTCGCGGAGTAAGAAAAATGAAAGCGAGAATCAGACCCACCATCACATCGTACTGCCAGCCGGCGCGAGGATAGTCCCAGAACAGGAAACGCTTCACGCCGCTGACCGGGCTAGCCATATACTGTACCAGTTTAGCATGCACATTCCCGTTTCTCGTTTCTCGGGTTCTGGTACGGAGAAGTACGTGGCGCGAACTCTCAGTTTGCCGCGTTCCCACTCTTGGGAACGCATCTTCGATCTTCCCAAAGTGACTTGGCGTTCACAAGATTGTGAACGCGGCACGCACGAGAGTGCGTGCGCTACAACGCTGCTAGCGGTATTTGCGCAGCACTGCCAGCACGCGTCCCTGAATCTGCACTTCGCTTGCGTCGACGATGATGGGTTGCATCGCGGAGTTGGCGGGCTGTAGCCGGATGCGGCCGCCCGGCTCGTGGTGCAGGCGTTTGAGCGTGGTCTCGTGGCCGCCCACCAGCGCCACTACGATTTCGCCATCGTTCGCTTGTTGGGTTCGTTCCACCAAAACGTAGTCGCCGCTCATGATGTGATCTTCAATCATCGATTCGCCGCTGACCTCGAGCGCGAACGTGTCGCCTTTGCCCGCGAAATCGGCGAACTGCAGCGTGTCTTGTCCTTCGATGGCTTCCACAGGCGAACCCGCCGCGATTCTGCCGGCGAGTGGGATCTCCGTGGCGCGGACCGTCTGGCGATTCTTCCTGCGTTCCTGGACGTATTTCGAAGACACCTCCAGCGAGCGGCTCTGGTTAAACAATCGCCGCAGGTAGTTACGTGATTCAAGCGCCTGAATGTGCTTGTGAACCGTGGCGAGCGAAGCCAGCTTCAACCCTTGCGCTAGTTCTTCATAACTCGGGCTGTACCCGTTCTGTTCGACGAAGTCCGCAATGAAATCCAGGACCTCTTTCTGCCTCTTGGTGAGAGCCATGGCTACATTGTAGGCGAAGAAAAGGGGAACGTCAAGTGGCAGATGGACCGGAAATGCGCCACAATTGGATTTCATGCCAATCCTGGATCGAAAGCAGTGAAAACGCGCGTCTCTCTGTTCGTCACCTGCATCGTCGATCAGGTGTCCCCACAAGTCGGAATCGCGATGACCCAGGTGCTGGAGCGGCTCGGCTACCCGGTGGATTTTCCGGCGGCGCAAACCTGCTGCGGCCAGCCGGCATTTAATAGTGGGTATCCCGAAGAAGCAGGCATTGTCGCGCGGCACTTCCTCAACACCTTCCGCGATTCCGAATACATCGTGGTCCCTTCCGGCTCGTGCGCGTCCATGATCGTGCACCACTACACGGACATCTTTGCTAACGATCCAAAGATGCTGGATTTGGCACGCCGCATAGCGCCTCGAGTCTGGGAATTTTCGCGATTCCTGATCGAGGTTGCGGGTGTCGAGGATGTTGGCGCACGCTTCGATGGCGTGGTCACTTATCACGATAGCTGCCACTCACTGCGTGAGATGCATATCAAAGAGGGCCCGCGCAGGTTGCTCGCCAAGGTCCAAGGCCTGACGTTGCGGGAAATGGAGCCCGCCGAGGAATGTTGCGGATTTGGCGGCACGTTCTCGGTCAAGTTTCCGGAAGTTTCCGGAAGTATGGCACGCACCAAGATCGATTCGATTCTCAAAACGGAAGCCGGAACGGTGGTCTCCGTCGATTCGAGTTGCCTGATGCAGATCCAAGGTGCGATCGATCGAGCGCGGTTGCCCATTCGCACAATGCACCTGGCGGAAGTTCTGGCGGGGAGATGAGCGCGTGACAGGACAGCCGTCGGAAACCATCAATCAAACTCTTGGCGATGCACGGCTTCAGCTCGCCATCTACTCGGCCACCAATCGGCTGATGACGCATCGTGCCGGTGCGGTTCGCGCAGATCTGCTGCCCGATTATCAGGAACTTCGAACTGAGGCGAATCAGCTCAAGAAGCACACCATCGAACATCTGGATCATTATCTGGAGCTGTTTGAAAAGAACGTTATCGCGCACGGCGGAAAGGTGGTGTACTGCTCGGACAGTCAGGAAGTGGCCGACTTCGTACTCGGGCTCGCCAAGGAGCGTGGCGCGCATCTGATCGTCAAATCGAAATCCATGACGACTGAGGAAATCCACTTCAACGAGCGCTTGGAGAAACATGGGCTCGAAGCGGTGGAAACGGATCTCGGCGAGTACATCCTGCAGCTCGCGCACCAGCGTCCGTATCACATTGTGGCGCCGGCCTTGCATTTGACTCGCTATGATGTCGCCGAAATCTTCACCAAGAACCTGGGCGTGGAAAACGAGGTAGTCATAGAAAAGCAGACCAAGATCGCGCGGGCGGCTTTGCGCGAGAAATTCTTGCATGCTGACATCGGAGTGACCGGCGCTAATTTCCTGGTGGCGGATTCAGGCGCGGTGGTGGTGGTGGAAAACGAAGGCAATGCGCGATTGACCACGTCGGCGCCGAAGATTCACATCACGGTGGCTGGGATCGAAAAGCTCATCCCACGCGCGCAGGACCTGGGCGTCTTCCTGACGCTGCTGGGGCGCAGCGCTACCGGACAGCCGCTCACGGTTTATACATCGTTTTTGTCCGGGCCGAGGCGGAATGGCGAAATCGATGGTCCGGATGAGTTCTATGTGGTGCTGCTCGACAACGGCCGCACCAAACTTCTGGCCGATCCCGAAAAGCGCCAGTCGCTGTACTGCATTCGCTGCGGTGCGTGCCTGAATCATTGCCCGGTGTATCGCAAAATCGGCGGGCACAACTATCCGTGGGTTTATTCCGGTCCCATTGGAGCCATCATCACGCCGCAGTTTCACGGTGTGCTGAAGGATCCCTGGCTTCCGTTCGCATCCAGTCTGTGCGGCGCGTGCGCCGAAGTCTGTCCGGTCAAGATCGAAATTCCGAAGCTGTTATTGAAGCTGCGCTCGGAAGTGACGGACGCCCAGCGGCGCCAAGGCGTGGGCGGTGTGGAGCGGTTGGCGTTCGGAATCTGGGCGTGGGTGATGACGCATCCGCGGATTTACTTGATGCTGGCGCGCATCGGAGGGATCTTCTTGCCATTGCTGCCTAAGGTTGGGCCGTTAGGGAAGTGGGCCAGCCAGCGCGAGGTTCCAAAGCTTGCCAAGACCAGCTTCCACCAATGGTGGAAAGCGCGCGAGGTGCCTAAGTGAGTTCCCGCGAAGTGATCTTCGAGAACGTGCGCAAGGCTTTAGGTGGGGCCGCAGGCCTACTCCCGACCACTCTCACGGCCCCAAGGCTAAAGATCCCTATCTTGGATCGCAGCCGGTATACCACTCTTTTCGGGCAGAATTTCGAAAAGCTTGGGGGAAAATCATTTTTTGTGCGGGAGCCTGGCGAGGTTGCTCCTATCCTCTCGGAGTTGTTGCAAGGAAAGCGGGCGGTGGCTTCGAATGCCCCTTTTCTGGCAGCCTGCGGCATCACAGGACTTCCGCAGGTTCAAGCCGGATTCACCGATCGTGAAGCGCTCCGCGCGGCTTGTGTCACCGCCGATGTTGGAATTACGAGCGCTGACTATGCGCTGGCTGAAACCGGGACTCTGGTGATGTTGTCGAGCCCCGAAGAGCCTCGCCTGATCTCATTGCTCCCGCCAGTGCACGTGGCCGTGTTTCCACGCTCACGAATGCTGGCGAATCTGGATGAGCTGCTGGCCGTTCTTCCCAACCCCGCCGAGCAAACCAGTGCGATGGTGCTGATCACCGGGCCCAGCCGGACCGCCGATATCGAGCAGATTCTGGTGCGGGGCGTGCATGGTCCTGGTGAGATTTATGCAGTGATAGTGGAGTAGCGCAATCTGTCCCCTTGCTGACGCGCGGGGCTACCTCAAACTGTATCTACCCCTGAATTGTAGCCCCGCGCGTCAGCAAGGGGACCAATATTTCACTATGACCGCTTCGCCGGGATTCGGATCAGCACATATGCAATGCTGGCGAAACCGATTAGCGACAGCCATCCGCCCCAGGCTGGATAAAAGCTGAAGGTTGCGAAGCTCGGAACTTTGGCTAGGAACAAAACGGCCAGCAGGATTCCGACGATTGCTTCGCCCGCGATCAAGCCGGAAGCTAGCAGCGTTCCTTTTTCCTCGAAGCTGAGCTTTTGTTCGGCATTCAGCCTGCGTGCGGCGCGGTCGGCGATCAACTTGATCAGGCCGCCCACGAAAATCGCTGAGGAGGTATCGAAGGGAAGGTACATTCCTACCGCGACCAACATTGGAGAGCGCGCGCCGAACAGCAGCAGCGCCACGCCGAATGCAGCGCCAATCGCAATCAAACCCCAGGCCATTTGTCCTCCGACAATCCCTTGGGCCAGTTGCGCCATCAGGCCGGCTTGCGGGGCAGGGAGGGCGCGTCCGCCGATGCCGCCTGTTGCGAGATTCGCCTCGTGCAGCGCGATGATCGGACCCATCAGGAAAAACGCCAGCAGGATGACTGAGATGATCTCGACCAGCTCCATCTTCCACGGAGTTCCGCCTAACAGGTGGCCGGCTTTCAAATCCTGAATCAGCGAACCGGAAACCGAGCATGCGACGCAGACCACAGCGGCCACGCCGAGCACGGCGGCGACTCCGGCCAGGCCTGTGACGCCGATGGTCAGCATCACTAACGCCGCGATGATCAACGCCGCTAGAGTCAATCCCGAGAGTGGTTGGTTTGAACTGCCCACTAAGCCGACCAGGTAACCGCCAATCGCCGACAGAAGGAAACCGGTGATGCTCATGATCACAGCGGCGACGATGGCCGCAACCCATCCGTGGGTGAAGTAATAATAGATGGCCGTGATCGGGACCATTAGGACCAACATGCAAAGCACCACCCAGCGAGCCGGAATGTCGCGCTCCGTGCGATCCAGCAACTTGCCTTCGTGCGCGGCTTTGGCCGAGGCGGTGAAGATACCGCGCAGTGAGCTCGCGAGTGAAGATCGCATGGAGAACATGGTGCTGGCGGCGCCCACCAGCATGGTTCCCACGGCAATGGGCCGGACCACGTTATACCAGACCGAAAATGCGGCCGTAGCTGGATCGGTGGTCCCAATGCGCCGCGGCAAATCGGGATCGAAGAACAAGAGCAGCGGGATCAGTATCCACCACGCGATGACGCCGCCGGCCACGTTGACCGAAGCCAGCTCAGGTCCGATGATGTAGCCAATCCCGATCAACGCGGGTGAGAGGCTGGGGGTGGACCACGGGATTCCGCCGAAGTGGGTGACATCGCCAATAGGCTGCTTCTCAAAGTTGAAATGTTTGATGACGGATTTGGGGAATGCCAGGAAACCTTCCACGTACTCTTGGAAAATCTGGATTCCTTTGTCCGATTTCAGAATCTGGATGAGGCCGCCGAAAGCCATCGCGCCGAAGATGTAACGCGGCGCATCGCTGGCGCTGGTTTCGCCCGCCTTGACGATTTCGTAACTGGCCACGCTCTCGGGCCACGGCAACGGCGCATCCACGCACAGCGGCCTGCGCAGAAGAATGATGAAGAAAACGCCGATCAGCCCGCCCACCAGCAGCACCAGCGTGGCTTCCCAATAGTGCGCGCGCAGATCGGTCCAGAGCCGGTGGCCATCTATTTCCACCATCATGAACGCGGGGATGGTAAAGATGGCCCCGGCCACCAGAGCCTCGCCCACGGAAGCGGCGGTACGCGTGATGTTCTGCTCCAGGATGCCTCCGCGAAAGGCGGGAATGCGGAACAGCGCCATCGCGATCACGGCTGCGGGAATTGTTGCGGCCACCGTTTGGCCGGCGCGCATGCCGAGATACGCGTTCGCGGCTCCGAAAACAAATGCCAGGAAGATCCCGAGACCGACCGCTTTCACGGTCATCTCGCGGGGAGATTGGTTAGCGCCGTTCTTCAATCAAGCAATGGTATCAGGTAAAGCTCGTTTTCGCTTCGCCGTCATGTCCATGCCGCCCTGATGCAAAGACCAGGTGGTCGGCCCGCGAACTCGATCTCCTCCGCTACGGTGTCGCTTTTTTGACGGCTTTCTGATCGCGGCCACCTTGATGCAGGATTACGTACGCGCCATTTTCGTCCTTGCCAAATTCAAGCTGGGCATCCACCACCTTGAGGAAGAACGTCGTTTCGGACTGAGCGAATATCGGAATTTTGCCTTGCCCGGTGAGCTGGGTCATCAGTTGATTTCCATCCAGCGTGATCATTAAATTGATTCCGGGCGCCAGCTCGTAAGTCCCTACATAGCCTGCCAGCTTCGCAACCGGCAGAGTGATCTCCTTGCGCTCGGTGATCAGTTGCACCGGCTCGCCGTGAGCCACTGACCCGAGTTTCCCGGCGATGTCGCTTGCCGGTCCATTCAGGTTGCCGAGCACCACCACGGTGAGCTGATCGTCGGGATAATACGCCAGGTGTGTGTTGAAGCCTTCGATTCCGCCTCCATGGTCGATCATCTTGTGCCCACCGGTAGTGTGCACGCCGAGTCCGAATGCGTAGTCCTCCTTGAAGGGTGGTCATCTTCTGCAGTGACGCCGGTGAGAGCACCTTGCCTCCAAACAGACCGCGCTCCCATCGCAGCAGATCCTCGGTGGTGGAATAGAGCGATCCGGCCGAGAATGGGATGCTCATGTGGATGAAGCCCGCGTTCTCTATGACACCCCTGTCGCTCGTGTACCCGGAGGCGCGGTGCGGGATGATTTTGGAATTGGAATCGTAGCCAGAATCCTTCATGCCCAAAGGTGTGAAGATGTTTTCCTGCACGAAAGTTGCATAGCTCTGTCCACTGATCTTCTCGATCAGATAACCGAGCAGCACGTATCCGGAGTTACTGTAGCTCCACTTCTCACCAGGCGCGAAATCGAGTGGTTTATCGCGGAAGCGCGCCACCAGTTTCTCCGGCGTGGTTTCGAAGGGCTCCGTCTGTTTGTAGTCGGGGAAACCTGTGAAGCTTGGGATACCGGAGGTGTGCGTCAGCACGTGGAAGATGGTGATCTTGTCCCACGCGGCCGGCGCATCCGGCATGTATTTCTTCACCGGATCCTCAACTTTCAGTTTTCCCCGCTCCTCGAGCAGCAGGATAGATGCTGCCGTGAATTGTTTTGTCACGGATCCCAGGCGGAATTTGGTGGAAGGGGAGTTGGGAATGTCCCATTCGAGGTTGGCCATCCCGTAGCCTTTGCTGAACAGGACGTCCCCGCCACGCGCCACCAGCACGGTGCCCATGAACGTCTTGTCGGAGACGTACGATTGGACGATCTGGTCCATGCGGGGCAAGTCTTGCGCGCGGGCAAGGGCCGCAATTGAAATGAGCAGGACGAATCGTTGAAACATCACCGACTCCCTTACGGTCGCGGTTCGGTTAGTGATCGCGGCCGCGTCCACCACCACCGCCGCCGCCTCTGCCGTATCCACCCTTGCCTCGGCCTCCGCCGCCACCCCCGCCACCGGGTCCACGGCCGCCACCTCCGCCACCACCACCACCACCGGGCCCGCGGCCCCCGCCTTCGCGCATCGGTCGGGCTTCATTCACCACCAGCGAACGGCCCAGAAAGTCCTGGCCGTTGCAGGTCTGAACGGCTCGCTCGGCTTCTTCATCGTTGCTAAACTCCGCGAACCCGAAACCACGCGGCTCACCGGTAAACTTATCGCGGATAATTTGAACGGAATCGGCTTGGAATCCATTCCGCGTGAACCAGTCTTGTAACTCCGCTTCACTGGCTTGATACGGAAGGTTGCCTACAAACAGTTTTTTCAAGGAAGCTCCTTTGGCCCAGTTGGACAGCGGGGTGGATCTAGGGCACACAATAATCCTAGCAAGTGTGGGGCAGGGCCGTGCCCTGCCAGGTGCACGAATGGTTACTCCAGCGAGGCCCGGCAGGGCATGGCCCAGCCCCACTATACAGCCCAACGGACGCGTGTCGTATTATTCATTAGACAGCATTTTAATTGGATACAGTTTATGGACCATCAAC
>PMUN01000378.1 GCA_003166875.1 Bryobacterales bacterium
GAGGCAGGCGGCAGGAGGCAGGGGGCAGAAGGCAGCAACCAGAAACCAGGAACCAGAAACCAGAAACCAGAAACCAGGAACGAGAAACCAGAAACGTTCTTTACAGGTCCGCTAACGCGGCTACTAGGGCGCCTTTTGCGGAGGTGAGCAGTGGATCTGCGGCCATTCGGATTTCGGAAGTCGGGATTGGGAGATTGGCCTCTTTGAATATTTTCTCGAAGCGATCGCGGAAACCTTCGGGCAGGGCGGTGCCGCCGCTGAGGACTACCGGGAGCGGGCGTTTTTGTTTGGGTAGATTGCGCGAGTTGGAGAAGGCTTGTTTGATGCCTTGCACCAGCGATTGGATCATCTCGTCGTAGTAGACGCCCAGCACCTGGAGGAGTTTGTCGGAGTGGAATCCGTTGAAGTGGAACGAATCCTCTTTCGCGATGCGAACGCGATTGGCCAACTCGCCGGTGACTGAGGCTGTGTTGGTATCGATATAATCGCCGGCCTTGGGGATGGAGAAGCTCATGACTGGCACCGATAAATAAGCTACGCAAACATTGCAAAGGCCGCCGCCGCAGCTAATGCCGATGCCGGTGTAGTTGGTGCTTTCGAGTTCCGAATAGATCACCGCCAGTCCTTCGTTTATGCTCTTGACCTGGTAGCCCATTTCAGCGAGAACCTGGCGCAGAGTGGCCTCGTGATAGGTGAGATTTTCCTCGGCTCCGATTGGCGCGGCGGGCACCGTGAAACACAACTTTCGAGGTTCCTTGGTGGAAGTGAGCAGCGACTCCACGATCTTGCGGAACATGTTTAAGCTGTCGGGCTCGGCGGGATTGAGGACGCCGCGAGTCATGGTGCGCCGCGTGTCCACATTCAGCAGGTCGGCAAAACGGTCCGACTCGTTGCCATGCACCATGATCTCGGGCCCGGAGACGGTGTGCGGGATGTTCTGTTTGGTGAGCACATTCTCCGTCATGTTGGAGAACGGAACGGTAACGAAGGCGTTGAGCTGGGTTTCGAATCGATACTCCTCGCCCACACGTTGCGCCAAACAGATGCGGCTGGTGCCTACATCCAGCCCTAGCGCGGAATTGTCCCCTTGGCCGTTATGTTGCATGACGTTCCTCTTTCGCGCTCGCGGCTTTGAGCGTAATTATGATTTCCTTGTATCTCTTCCTGAGTATGCTTCGGTATTGCGCGAGGCGCAGCCCTTGCGCGGTGGATTGCATACGGAGCTGATCTTCGGCGAGCGCCAGGCCTTGCCACAAGCGGACGCCGGTTTGATGGACGAATATCGGATTGTAGTCGAAGCCGAACGCGTAGATGCTGGGCGGAGGCGCGGTGTAGTTGTCGTTGAGGCCGACTTCGAGGAACGGGAAATTCCCCGCCCAATCGGTGTGGTAGCCCACCAGCATGTTGTCCGGATTCACCGAGACTTGCGCGTGTGTTACGCAGTTGGCTTCTGGTATCCGGTACTTGCCCCGCAACATCTGCGTGAGTACGCGAGCCGCGTGAATTTGCGCAGGATTCGCGGACGGCATGTCGCCCGGTTGGGTCTGCGTTTCAAAGGCAATTCCCAGGAAACTGGTGTTCAGGTTGACGTAGATTGCGCCCGCATCCGCCCAGACGGAATTTCCCGCATGGTACGCCACGTCGGATTCCTCCACGATGCGAAAAACCTGGCCGAACCGGTCGATCAAGAAGTGGTAGCAGTGATTGCGCTTTACGAAGCTCAACACTTCCTTGCCGATTCGCTTTAGCGCTCCATTTTGGTCCTCCTCGAAGTTAGCCTGGTCGCTCTCGGTGGTGTGAAACACGATGCCGGCTGGTTGTGTTCGCAATCCGGACTGTGTCCCGATGGGGCCGAACACGGGATAGGGCACGCGCGGGTCATTCGAAACCGCGTAACGATTGTCGATGCGGAGGCCGTTGCTGAAAGTCTCAAAGTCCTGGGTCTTTTCCACCTGCCAGACGTCCGTGAACACGTCAACGGCAGCCGCAGTCATGTGGGGGATGGGGGGAGGGAGCAGTTCGTCGTCGGTGTTGGAGGCTTTGAAACCGGGAATGAACAGGCACGCCATGGCTGGGAGCAGGCTCACGGCCTTCCAGCGGGTGCGGCGCGGAACAGGTTGGATGGAGCCAGGCCCAATCTTTAGTTGGAGATATCGCAAACGTGCGATGGGGTCCTTAATTTTGCCGGCCTTCCATTCGGTGAGGAACTGCATGTCAACCAAGCCATGAATCGGCGGAGTGGGGCGAAAACCTTAGAGATCGTAAGGTGGCGGCGATGGCTTCTTTGGGGGGAAACGCTTATTTTCCGTTTCTGGTTTCTGGTTTCTGGTTTCTGGTTTCTGGTTTCTGGTTCGGGCGGAATGCGTCCGTGCGGAGTTCTCTGACGGCAAGCTTTTGGTGGCTGGGAGCGTCGGCGTTGTAAAGGATTGATGGGGAAGGGAAAATGGTTTTTGATTGGCGGCTACCCAGGATCGGGAATGGGATGTTCTCCGGCGACAGAGATCAATTCATCCGCCGTAGGGCATGGGGGGGGACTTTTCCGAGCCGGCGGGAGTAGACGGTCAGAGCCCCGCGATGATGCGCGGTGTGCTCGACCATGGACCACACGATGCCGCTGATGGGTTGGCCGCCCATGACCGGGCCGGGCGGGAGCGGCCGCTCGATATCCTCCGGGCTGCGCGAACGGAGGAACTGAATGGCGTTGACGTACGCCGTTTCGAGCATACTGCGAGCGGTGGCGAGCGACGTCACAGCATCAAGCGCCTTGGCGTGTTTCTCGAAATCGAGGTCGAAGCCTTCGCGTCGGAATGCACCCTGGATGAACCAGTCGAGAGTCTGAGCCGTGTGCGCGACTTGCTGCGCGACGGTCAGCATGCCTTCCTGCGGGCGAAACCCGGAGTCGGCCTCATCAAGGACCCTGGTTGAGCGCTCGAAGAGTGTGGGCTCATGATCCGCACTATAGCAGGCGCATAAGCGGAGAATGGCGTTGTATTTCAGTGCAGGGTCACGACTCCTCGTTGATCGAAATTGAGGATACCGGCGTCGGTATCATAGGCGATGCGCTCCTTTACCTTAGCCGGCAAAGGAGAGCGGCTCGATGGCTGGAATAGCCGTCAACAGCTTCTCGTGATTGGTCTCTT
>PMUN01000333.1 GCA_003166875.1 Bryobacterales bacterium
GTGAGGACTGGCGCTTTCCTTCTTCGGTGCGAGGTCCGGTGCTGAGCTGGGCATTGGCGGCGTTCGCGATCTGGCTGGCAGTAGACATGTCGAGTGGTCCTTTTGTGGAGTAAGATCCGGAGCGATTGTAGCTGGGGCGGGGTGGGTTAGAGGGGTAGCGGGAGCGTATGTTGTGGAGGAGTGGGGAGATTGGGGCGGGTGGATGCGGTGAACGGGTTTCGGCGGCTACCAGTTGAGACGCGTTAGGCCGGGGACAAAATCAAAATGTTGGTCGCGGGTGACGAGCGGGGAATTATGCTGGCGGGCCAGGGCGGCGATCCAAGTGTCGTTTTCTGGGATGTGGTGGCCGGTGCGCTTCAGTTGATAGCTTGCGTCGGTAGATGGGTTGGCCGCTCTTTCATCGGCGGTCAGCACGCGGCAAGTGGCGAGGTTAATCACGGTTCGTGCAGCATCCGATGACGTGACTGCGGCGCTGCTCGCCCGGTACAGTTACCGGCACGGCGAGCTAGTTCAACGGGTTTGGCGTTTCATACACAATTGAGCTCAGTCTGAGTCGGCGCTCTCGCTAAGAGGAACTTGATCCTCAACATCGATTGCGCTAGGTGCTGGCTGGTCCGATTTGGGAGGCGTAACACCTTTTTCGGCCATAAACGTTCGCTCAAGTGCCATCAAAGTCTTGGTTCGCTCCTCCACAAAGGTTCGGTGATCACCTTCGACTAAAGCACACCACGCGCGGTCAGAAATATGATGAGAATCGAGGATGTCAGTCCGGGTGAGCGGAGGCAGCGCGACGAGCCACTTCTTGGCTTGTTGGCCTCTAGCGACATCAAAGACTCGGTTCGCAGGACTTGACGCTAACTTGCCGACATTTTTGACCTGGGAGCACACCTTGACGAGCGAATCAGGGCCGCGCTCTAGAACCTCCTCAGCCATCTGTTCGGGGGTGATTGTTTCGCCGGTAGGGCGAAGCGTTGCGGCACGTAACATAACGCAGAGCAAGGCGCGAACCCGTGCGCTCCTCATGTCGTGCCGCTCCGGAAAGGCGTGGGCAGGAGCGGAAAGATCGATCCCATTGACAACAGTGGGTTCATCCTGATCCGGGATCTCGTTATAAAGATCGCTTAGCTGCAATCGTATTCGGCTCGGATTCAGCCCACCGAAGCCTTCAGTAAATGCGCTAACCCACAGCCACCGCCGCAACAGGCGCTGCTGCCCTTCGGTGGGGGGCTTCTTTCGCTTCCCAAAAAAAGCGGCAAGTCCCACGAGTTGCATGCTGTAAGGCAACAAACGGCGATTGCGAATTCCTTCTGTTCTAAGAAACTCTATTGCGGTAAGCAAACCATGACGCGCTTCCGCGATGGCTTCAGGTAGCTTTGCAGCCGAGTGCTTTTGAGTGTCTTTGGCGAGTTGGTCCCACTCGGTTCGGAATGGGTCCAATCCGACTGCGAGCAGCACGAGATAAAGCACTGTGACGCGTTCAACTTCCCCGAACCCAGTTCGTACGATGTCCGTCAGTATTGAGTCTATGTGCTTCGATAGACGAAAGCTCTCCGTCTCATCTGTGGCCTCGTACGTCAACGCGGAGAACATCTCGTCTGCGCCCATCGATTGTCCAGCACGGTTTAGCCTAGTGAAGCTCTCTACAACAAGCCGCAGAGATTCCGTTGCGAAGATCACCAGTGGCAGCCTGTATGCGCCAAGGGCCGCGGATACTGTCTCGATTCGGCCGATCCAAGTGTCGCGCAGGATGGGATCGGCGGCAATATCTGTCGCTGCCATTATTCGCTGTGCAGCGCTGTAAAGGCCCTTCGTGCCCATTAGCTCCGAAACTTTGACCGCCGACGGTGGTGAATCATCATTGTCGAAGTGGGAAAAGTTGTCGGAAGCTGCGTCGTACCATACTTGCCACCGCTTCGGGTCGCGATCCTCCGCAGAACTGCGGCCCAGTTCGTCAAATAGCAAGACTCCCGCAAGCGTCGTGAGGCGCTGTTGGCCATCCATGATTAGGAGTTTGCCGCCTTGGAAATTGGGTAAGCTGAGCGGACCTAGATTAGGCGACATTGGACGCGCCTTGGTGGATTCCCAAAAGAGCAACGTGCCGATAGGATACTGCCTTCGGATGGAGTCGAACAGGTCGAGCATTCGTCCGCGGTCCCACGTGAAATCCCGTTGAAAATTTGGCACGCGAACCCGACCCTGGCGTACCCACTTCAGCAGATCGCGCAGGTGCAAGACCTGTGGCGTAATCTCGGGAGCGTCTTCAATCAAACCGGCCAGAAAGGACTCAGAGAACACGCCTTCTGGCCACCAATCGACCTCGCCGTCACTATTGAGATGAATCTGCCGGACGCGGCTGCCGTCTCCCGTATCCTGTACATACACAATCGCCACTTTATTCGGGTTAAGACCCTCGGCAACACGTCTTCGAACGCGCAAGACAAGCGATTCGGAATGGGTTTCGACCAGAATGTTTCCCTGTCCGTGAGTGACCGCCGACAGTAGGAGGTCCCCAAGTGGCGCGTGAGCGGCGTCGTGCAGATGGAGCTCAGGCTGTTCGACGACGTCAACAAACTGCTGCCCGCTGCTTTCCAAGTTCCTCCAGCAGCAAAGGGCTGCAACTGGTAGAACTTGTTGGATGCCCTGCCCGGAATCCGCAAGATTACCCTCTCTCGCCCCTCTGCGTGCGACGAGTTGGCAAACATCAAGATTCTGCTTCAGGTCTAACCGCCAACCGTCGAGATTGTTTGCGGTCCATGTTCCTACGGCGGCCCGAAGTTCGGCGTTGGCATATAACATCTGCGCAACCGATGCATTGGTTTCCGGCAAGACCATCTGTGAGTTGGGTTGAATCCCATACGACGGCTGAATGGGGTCGCGAACGGGTTGGAGATGGCAGCTCATATCCAGAAGCTCCCGCGCCTCTAATCGTAGAGATTCGGCTTCCTTCACGTCCGGCAACAATCCCCGAACCTTGCCCAGATTGGGGTTTTGCTGGCCATTTAGCGTCGACACTTGCAGAACTGGGGGCCTGTCACCTTCAAGTTCTCCGACTTGAGTGAGCTGGGAAATAAGCGTCGTTCTAGCACCATCGTTGGATGCGAGCTCTATTTCAAGATCGAGCGGATTGAAGAAATTCCCCTCGTGTTGTATGTCCCGGAAACTGGTTCCGTAGCTGCGCCGAGAGCTTTTCATGGGGAAGGGATCATTTCCATCGGCACCGAGTGCTAACAGGACATGATGAAATAGCCGAGCAACCGTACTTTTGCCACTATTGTTCTTTCCCAGCAGTATGGTTAGCGGCGCTAGTTGGAGCCGCTCCAGCGGTCGGTCCGGGGCAGCCGGACTTCTTGCGGCGAATGAGCGGTATCCGGCAAAAGCAAGTGATTGCAGACGCATCCTCTACATTGTCATCTCTTTTCATGATGATTTGGGGGTCCCGCCGTTGGTCGGAGCGTTCCCCTCGCCGTCGGGCATCTCTACGAACGCCAACCTTCCCGCACCGCTTACCGCTAGCACCATCGTATACGGGTCGTTACCGGTTTCGGAGACGGCGAACACTTTGACCGATGCTCCCTTGCGGCGCGCGGCGATCGGTTCAATGTGACGTAACACTGTTGGGAGAACTTTTCGTCATGCAGGAAAGAAGTGATGTCTCCCCCGGGCGAGGGCACCACGTGCACGTGGCTGAATCCGAACTTCCGTTTCAGCAAGCTCGCAAAGGGCAAGCCACTTTCGAGTGCGATGGCGCCATCCTTGAGAGTTTAGGACATTTCTATTTGGCGTTGACAGCAGGGCTCACTAACAGCCTTCATAGAGGAACCCCGGATACCGGACAACTTGAGCGCGAGGAACATTTTGGGCAACGCAGTACATCTGCTCGCCCCGAAGTTGCGTCGGATATTTCAACTCGCGGAGTATTTCTAAGACCCATTCTTGCGAGTGATATCCTGGCGCGTTTTTTGTGAACAGGCACTGCACCTCAAAGCCTGCGGCCCTGAGGGCTTCCGTGAGTTCGTGGGGCAGGTGCTCTCTAACGGGTCCGCAAACCGTGGCTGAATTTTTATTACTCCCGTGCGTCGCCAGGAGTGGCGACGCGGCACGCAAAAGTGCGTGCGCCACGCGCGCATTCGGAAGCTACTCCGAGCGCAGGGTTTCGGCTGGATCTACACCCATCGCGCGCAGGGCCGGGATGTAGCTGGCCATGATTGCGGCCGCGATCAGGCCGAAGGAGACTGCGGCGTAGGTCAGAGGGTCGAGCGGGTTTACGCCGAACAGCAGCGATCCGAGGAGGCGCGTCAGGGCGACTGCGCCGGCTAATCCGCAGCCGACGCCGATCAGGGCTAGCACGAATCCCTGGCCGATGAACATGTGCGTCAGCGCGGGCCGGCGGGCACCCAACGCAATGCGAATCCCGATCTCGCGCCGGCGCTGGGAGACTGCGTAGGAGATCACACCGTAAATTCCCACCATTCCGATCAGGAGGGCCATCGCGCCCGCGATGGCGAGCAGGACCAGCGTGAATGAAGTGCGCGCCAGCGATTTGTCGTAAATCTCCTGAAGCGTGCGCACGTTGGCGAGCGGAAGGCTGGCACTCATCGACCAGACGGCCTGCTGGACGTCCGCCAGCAAAGTTTGCGATCCGGCGCGCTGGCTTCGCACGATATAGGAAACCGTACGCTCGACCACAACCGCATCGCCCTCGAAATCGTTCATGAGCAGCGGATAATATGCGGCCGCAGGCGCTTTTTCCTGCACGCCGTCCTCGCGTTCATCGTTGACCACACCGATGACCTCGCGCCAGGGATCTTTCGGGTTTGCGGTAATCTGTTTGCCGATAGCGATCCGCGGGTCGCCCCATAGCTCGCGCGCGAGATTTTCGGAGAGCATGGCGACGGGGCGGCGCTGATAGGTATCGGCCCAGGTGAAGTCTCGGCCCACGATCAGACGATTGCCCATGGTGCGGAGGAGTCCGGGCGAAATGAATTTCAATCGGCGCAGCGGCGGCACGGATTGATAGGTTTTGCCGCGGACATAGACCTGATCGGAGCCGGCTGACACGCTGGTTGGAATGACGGTGGTGATTCCGGCCGCTGCTACTCCCGGGATTGCGCGAATCTTTTCGAGGATGCCTTGCTCGAGTTGCATCACCCGGTCCGGATCCTTCACCTCGGTGGCCGGAATGGCGATGCTCAGCGTCAGCGCGTCCTTCGGGTCGAATCCCGGATCGACGTGACGGAGCGCCTGGAACGTCCGAATCATCAATCCGGAGGCGACCAGCAGCACAAGGGCGAGTGCAACCTGAGCAACCACCAGCACGTTGCGCGCGCGATGCCGCTCCCGGCTTTGGCTGGAGGTGCGTCCGCCGCCGCGCAGCGCGTTGCCGATTCGTGGACTGGCATACTTGAACACGGGAATCATCCCGAACAAAATACCGGTAACGAGCGCGGCCGCAAACGTGAACAGAATCACCGCGGGATCGATGGAAATCTCATTCAACCTCGGCAAATTCGCCGGAGCCGTCGCGACGAGCGCTCGAATGGCGCCATAAGAAAGCCCCAAACCCAGCGCACCCCCGAGCAGTCCGAGCGCAACGCTTTCCATCAGCAGTTCCCGCGCGATGTCGCGCCAACTTGCGCCCAGCGCTGCGCGAATCGCCAGCTCGTGCTGCCGTCCTTCGGCCCGAACCAGCAGCAGGTTCGCGACGTTCGCGCACGCGATCAGTAGAACCATTCCGACGGTCCCCATCAGCACCCACAGCGTTTCGGTGATATCGCCGATGAGCCTTTGTTTGAGATATCGCAGCTTCGGAGCGAGCCGCACGTCTTCAAACACCTTCACCGTTAAGCCGGCTTGCGGAGGGAAGCTGTGCAGCGCAATCGGAATCATGCGCGCGATATCGGCGCTGGCCTGCGCGATAGTTACGCCGGGCTTCAGGCGCGCGATTCCCGGGTAGTCGAACTCGCCTAGAAACGCCTTGTTACGATCCAACTGCAATGGCAGCAGGAAGGCTGCATCGTGGTCGAGCAAGCGGAAATTCGCGGGCATGACGCCGATCACTTCGTGCGCGACGCCGTCGACTATGATGCGCCGCCCGATCACGGACCGATCGCCGCCAAATCGCGCCTGCCACCAGCCATACGTCAGAATCATGGTGACGGGGCTTCCCGGCGTAACATCTTTCAGCGAAAACCAGCGCCCCAGCTCCGGCTGCACACCGAGCATCGGCAGCACGTCGGCCGTCACGCTCAGGCATTGCGCGTCTTCTGGCTCGGTGAGTCCCGTGACAGTGCGGGAATCCCACTGGTATAACCCAAGGCTTTGGAACGATCGTCCCTGTTCGCGATACGTGAAATAAAGAAACGGCGCAGGATCGGCATTAGGGAAGTTCACACCGGGAGCCGTGTGATTCAAATCGATCAGCTCATCGGGGTGCAGATACGGCAGCGGTTTAAGAAGAACGCCATTGATCACGCTGAAAATCGCGCTATTGGCGCCGATACCGAGCGCCAGAGTGAGCACGCATACCGTAGTGAAACCAGGATTGCGGCGCAGCCGGCGGGCGGCGTAGCGCAGATCGGAGAAGGGTGTCCGGATGACGTTCTCCCAACCATAGGAGCGCACCTGTTCCCGGACGGCGGTGGCGCTGCCGAGATCCATTCGTGCGGCGCGGCGCGCTTGGTCTGGAGAAAACCCGCGGGCCTCTAACGCAGCGGTGGCGTGTTCCAGGTAGCTGGAGACCTCGTCGGCAATATCCTGATCGGCGGCTGGCCGGTTCGTGAGCGCGCGCAGGCCGTGGACGAGTTGACGCCAAATGGACATAAGCTAGGCCTCCGCCTTCAGGAGCCGCGCGATGGCTGACGCCCGCCGCGACCAATCCGCCGTTTGATTTTCGAGCTGTTTCTTCCCCCCTCGGGTGAGTGTGTAGACCTTGGCGCGGCGCGAATTCTCGGTCTGGCGCCACTCGGCATCCAGCCATCCGCCACGCTCGAGCCGCTGCAACGCGGTGAGGAGCGAGCCGGGATTTACCTTGAAAACTCCCCGCGACACTTGCTCAATGCGGCGGGCGATCCCGAAACCGTGCATCGGTTCGAGGCTCAGGGTCTTGAGGATCAGCATGTCCAGGGTGCCCTGGATGACGTCGGTGTTGGGTTCGTCCACAGACAACAGAATAGTCCTCTTCATCTTGATTGTCAAGATGTGAAGATCAGGTGGAACGTTAACAGCCTTCGTAGAGGAATCCCGGATACCGGACAATTTGAGCGCCGGGAACTTTTTGGGCGACGCAGTACATTTGCTCGCCGCGAAGTTGGGTCGGGTATTTCAACGTGCGGAGTATTTCNNTGAGGCATGTACTCGCGCATGTGGCCGACCTCGGTGTCGGCATATTCTCCGCGTGGGTCGGCATATTTCGAGTAGAGTTGCGGGTTCTCGCTCATTTCGAGAACACGCGCGACGGCTGTGACACTGGCGATGTTGGGCGTGGTCAGAATGAGCGTGCCATGGTCGTCGAGGATACGCCGGCATTCCAGGAGCAAGTGCATGGGATCGTGCAGCAGGTGCTCGAAGATCTCACAGGCCAGGACACATTCGAAGCTCGAGTCGTCGTAGGGGTAGCGGTCCTTTTCCGCGTCGAACAGGTCTACGTTGCACTCGAAGACGACTTTACCGTTGATGGTGGATTGCTTTTGGTCGGAGCGGCCGATGGGGCCGTAGTAGGCTCCCCGGACTCCGGTGTATCCGAGGACGCACTGCAGCGCGGGCGTCATTTGCATGTATGCGCCCAGCTCGAGGACGCGGCCGCTACGCTGGGGAGGAGGCACAAGGCTGAGGGTGACAGCGAAGCGGTCGAGGTGAATGTTGAGGTAGTCGCGGTTGCCCTCGTCCGGCATGTCCAGGCTGCGGAGGAAATCGCAAATCTCGGCGTAGCGGGGCATGGGCGGCGAGGTTTCAGCGATCGGCGCCTGAGGGGAAAGGCGCTGATAAACGTGCCAGGCGGCTCGACGGAGGGTGTCTTTGAGCATGCTGAAGCTTTGATTGTAGCTAGTTGATCCTGAGGAATGAGGCTGTTGCACCAACTGCCTTAAGAACCCGTGAAAAGGCACCGACTCCCTCACGGTCGCGGTTCGGTAACACTCTCTAAACATGAGGCATCTTTCCGAACCGCGAGCGTAAGCGACCGGTTGTTCCTATTTTTTCACGGACTCTAACACTCACGTGCTAGCAGTGACCGGGCGCGCGCGGTTTGTCCCAAAAACGGGCACTCTATGCTGTGATTTAATTGAGAACCTAGAGTTTTTTCGCGGACACAAACGTGCCACTCGAACACAAATGCTGCGCCACAATCTTAC
>PMUN01000339.1 GCA_003166875.1 Bryobacterales bacterium
ATCACCCGATTTCGGAGCTCATTACCCAGCCTACAGATACCCCTGTCGAACGCTTCATGTGCAGCCTTACGACTGCCCTCACATGGCTCGGGGCCAGGGTGGTTCGCTATTCCTTCCCTGTACGACTCTTTCATTCGCTACTCCATGCCGGTTTATCCCGGCGCTATCCAGACCTGGGTGTCTGCCCCACGACTGCATCTGAATCCCCAGTTTTGGGAAAACTAAGTGACATTGGGATGGCATCCTGCGGCGGGTTGCTAACCCGCGCAGTTTGCGCCGACTGGCAATCGGCGCGCAGGTTGCCAACCTGCCCCACACCTTGAAACTTCCGACATCATTCATAATATGTATGACGTGCCAGGCGACGAACACCCAGTGCGCTTCCGATTCCCGGTCAAGTGGTCCACGCTGTTGGATCCGCCCGCGCTCGCGCCGCTCGGTGACGAAGCTCGGGTGCTAACGCCCGATAACGCACCTGCCGACTCGAGTGTTCAGTGGGCCATGGTGATTCCGAAACTGGCTCCGCACGCTGCCGCCCCACGTTTGTTACCTGCTGCGGGGCCGGAATTCGCCGCAACATTCGCCGCCCCCAAGTACGTCATTCCGAAATTTGAAGTGTCCTCCGGCGCTTCCTCGGTGGCAGTCAAGTTTTTGTTGGCCGCGTCCGTAACTTTGCTTCTGGTTCCGGGTTGGAGAAATATAGGCTCGCCTGGTGCTCGGGCGGTTGAAATCGAATCAAGCATGAGTGAGAACGGCTGGGCTCGGGAGTCCACCGCTCAAGCGAGGCAGCTTGTTCTTTACCGCGCGTCGCGCGGCGCCACTGACTACCGGCTCGACTTCACTTGGAGAATTAATCCACAAGGCGTGGCCTGCGTCTTTCGCGCCCAGGATAGTAACAATTACTATGCTGTGCGCATCAAACCAGTTGGGTCGGCATCCTCTCGCACGTTTTCGGTGGAGCGCTTCGCCGTATTGCGCGGAATCGAAAAATCGCGCGTCCAGCGGGTGTTGACGATGCCGGGTAAGAGTTCCAGCCTGCGCGCGGCAATGGATGTCGCCGGCCCCCTATTCCGGCTTTATCTCGAGGGAACTCTGGTGAGCCAGTGGACTGAATCCCGGCTGACTGCGGGTGGTCTCGGATTTCTCGAAGAAGCTGGCCGTCCGGCGGAAGTGCAGTCAGTGCGAATATCGTTTCCGCAGCAGTGACGTGCCGGACTTACATTCCGTTACATGGTTAAACGCTCACCTCGTGTAACTAAGCAGCCCCGCGGCGCGTACACTGAATTATGAGGAACTTTCGAGTGGGCCTGGTTCTCCTGGCCGCCACCTTCCCAGCCATTGCTCAGACTTGGGATAACACCGGCAACCATCTACTGAACGGGACTTATTATTACAGGGAAGTGACGCTTACCTCGAGCGAC
The DNA here is from genome assembly GCA_003166875.1 of Bryobacterales bacterium. Lineage (GTDB taxonomy): Bacteria > Acidobacteriota > Terriglobia > Bryobacterales > Bryobacteraceae > Palsa-89. Next base: position 1,422 of record PMUN01000339.1, read on the forward strand.
GCCGTCTCAATCTACGGCACCATCACTTTTACGAATGGAAATTATTCGATCAACGCCGCGGGGCTTCAATACAGCACGGGTGCTGGCGCTGGAGCATATACGACCACCGGGACATATAGCATCTCTGCGAGTGGTTTTGGCTTCATCAACAATACAAATCCACTCGTTGGGAGTCCTGTATATGGACTGGTGGGCGCGGATGGCGTGTTTGTCGGGAGTATCACTGAGACCAGTGTCAACGACATCTTCATAGCTGCGCCGCTAGCTTCGCAAGGCACCGGAACGCTGAATGGCCCATACTCGATCTCTTACCTGCAGCCGTCCATTGAATCGGGTGGAACCCCGTACGGAGCCCTGCTGCAACTGAACTCGAATGGCTCGGGCACAATCGGGAACGTGGACGTTACCGCGTACGCCGACACCACCAGTGCCACCACCCAGACTATAAACGGAGTGAACTACACGGTCAGCAACAACGCATTCGTTGTGAACTTTCCCACCAACAACACCGGGCTGGTACAGGGCCAAGAGTTTTTTTATTCGAGTCCGGATGGCAGTTTCATATTCGGCGGCTCGCCAGAGGACTTCGACATGCTGGTGGGGGTTCGCACCGGAACTACGCCGGCGTTCGGCGGCCTCTACTACTCGGCCGGTTTCGAATTCGACGAGACGCAATTCGACAGCAACGGATCCATTGGCACTCTCACTTACTATGGATCTTTCAATGCCAACAACGGCCAGATTCTGGGACACCAGAGAATTCAGGACGGTGTGGATTCCGCCTACGGCTTCACCTACTCGGACTCGTACCCGACGGGTTCAGGTGGGAGCTACACTTCCCAATACCTCAACGTTCAGTTCATCGAGGGCACCCGCGGCGAGCAAATCGGGGTTGGGCTCGCTACCACTCCGACCATTACGGTAGCCGTGCCGGCACCCAGCTTTAGCGGCTCCGGCGTGTACTTGAGCCCCACAGGTATCGTGAATGTCGCCAGTTATGCTCCTTTCACGGCGGGGCTTTCGCCCGGCGATTTCATCATCCTGTACGGCTCGAACCTCGGACCCAGTACGCTCCAAGGCGCCTCGTCGCTTCCTCTGCCCACAACGCTCGCTGACGTGCAGGTGTTGATCAACAATGTCCCGGCGCCGATTTCCTATGTCAGTTCCAAACAGATTGCGGTGATCGTGCCCTATGGAACCACAACCTCAGTAGCTCAAATTCAAGTCATCAACAACAAACAAGCATCGCTTCCGGTTACAGAGTTCGTAAACCTGACCACACCCGGAGTGTTCACCCAAGACGAAAGCGGATCTGGCTATGCTGCAGCCCTCCATGTCAATGGCTCTCCTGTAACGCCGGACAGTCCGGCTCAGGCGGGTGAGACAGTCGCGGTGTACATGTCCGGGTTAGGAACCGTGTTCCCCGCTATTTTGGACGGCGTTGGCGCGCCATCCAACCCGCCCAGCACGACCAGCAATACGTTTACTGCCGACATCAGTGGCACCACGGCGAACATTGCCTTTCAGGGTCTGGCGCCTGGATTCGCCGGCCTGTATCAGGTGAATATCCAAATACCCACAGGTTTGACTGCCGGCGACAACTCACTCGACATCGGCGGACCGGACTCGTACGCGTCCGAAGCATTCATCTCGATTGCCGATCCCGCATCCTCCACTGTTCCGGCCGCTCATGTTCGCAAGTCAGTGCACAAGCGTTCCGCGATGCGCAAGCTCCCATTGGTGAAGCTGCCCGCGCGGGCTACCACGACGCCGTAGTAATTGCACTGCTGTTATGTTTGGCTGTGGGGCAGGATGCCATCCTGCGGCGGGTTGCCAACCCGCCCGGTTTGCGCCGATTGCCAATCGGCGCGCAGGTTAGGCAACCTGCCCTACACTCTATCAATGAACCTCTCGAGGCAACTGCGCCGTCATCTGTCCGTTTGCGTCCAGAAGCTGTAGCACGGGTGTTCCGTCCGCGTTGACCTGAAGCACAATGCGATCGCGGCCCTGCTTGTCTTTCAGCCTCAAAACCACGGAGCCATCGCCAACGCGGCCGAAATAAGCCCGCTGCGCGTCACCGCCATGCGTTGCGACAAACTTCTTGTATTCGGCTTCCTGTTGATCGGGAGGAAGCGCGCCAATACGGGTTGTAGCTTCCACCGCTTCTAGAATCGGATAATCTCCGCGATCCGAAATGCCGATGCCGGACCGCCGATGTCCCTCTTCTTCGCCGGCATCGATGCTGAATACCTGATCCTGCTGATACTGGTCGAAACTCAGGTGTCCCCAGGTCTCCACCTTGCCCTCTTTGTTTTTGAATCCGCCGAAGATCAAGCCGCCGTTTTCTGTTCCTTCATCGTCGACGAAGATCACACCGGCGCTCTTGCGGTCCGGATGCGGATACTCCTTGCCTCGGATAAACATGCCAGGCGCATCGGTCTTATTTGAGAGGATCATTCGCAACGTCCCGTCCGGCTCAATGATGTTGATGCGGCGCACGTTGATTTCATCGAAGCTCGCTTTCTTGGTGCGGGCGGCGAATCCAGACAACACAGTGACGGCCAACACAAAGGTCAAGACTCCGGAATAGATTGTGAGAAAACGTTGAGCGGGCATTGGTCAGTTGGGTCTCCTGGAACATGCTACGGAGCGCGCGACGGTAGGGGTTCGACAAAAGATGGCGCCAATAGCATGTTATTATTGACAAAATATGCCATCGAGGGCATAATATGAACTGGATGGCATGTGAGATCGAGTTCACTGACGAATTCGGTGAATGGTGGGACGGTCTGACAAGCGAGGAGCAGGAGAGCGTAAGGGCGTATGTAAAGCTGCTCGAAGATTACGGTGCTGCACTTAAACATCCGTACTCCTCGGGCGTGGAAACTTCGAAACATTCGCATATGAGGGAACTGAGGGTTCAACATAAGGGACGCCCCTATCGAGTCCTATACGCGTTTGATCCACGGCGAACCGCTATGCTTTTGATCGGTGGAGACAAGACCGGCAACGATCGATGGTATGAACTCTTTGTCCCAATTGCGGACAAGATCTACGACCACCATATCGAACAGCTACAAAGGGAGAGTTGAAACATGGCCCGGAAGTTTAAGGAGCTGGAAAGAAAGATGTCGCCTGCATCGATCGCGAGCAGCGACATTATCTACCGACGCCTCAAGCAGGATATGGCGCTTGAGGAACTCCGTGACGCACTCAGATTGACGCAGCAGCATCTCGCCGAGACACTCCAAGTCGACCAGTCAGCAATCTCGAAGCTCGAACGTCGAACTGACATGTACGTGAGCACACTGGAGCGCTTCATTGAAGCCATGGGTGGTCGACTAGAAATCCGCGCCGTGTTCCCGGAGGGATCTGTACGCATCACCCAGTTTGAAAAACTTGCCGCCAAGGCAACGTAGTCGCGGTTCTCGACGAGGGACTGCTCGCTGTCGTTTCTTTGGAGGACAAACGTCCCTTCATCATGAGCGGTAGGGGATGATGGAAGTCGCGACTTCAACGCCGCCGTCGGTATCGTGCCCACTAACCTGGATTCCGTGCTTTTGTAGCAATAGCTGGACCGAATGCTTGATGTCCTCTTTGTGAATGCCCGGGCCTACAACAATCCTCCGGAGCGGAGAGTCACTGGGATTTTTGAGGCCGAGTGGGATCTTTATGAATGGCGTCTGCCCGAACTGTCCTTTCCGAAACTCAACGTGCGGGGTCAAGGCGTCTCGGCGGCCTTGTAGCACTATCCTCCACTCACACTCCTCACAGAACCCGCTGTCCTTGATCTGCGCTGCCCGCGTTTGAAATTCTGCGACTGCCTTGGAGAAAGATTGCAGAAAGTAGTAACAACCCTTCTTGTATTCTTCGGTGGGGTTCGGCATATTCGTCTGAAATGTACTCGGCACGGGATTGCCGCTAACCCTTAGCTCCATAAATCGTGCAGAAGCATTGCGTCCCACATCCTGAAAAAATCGAACCTTCGCTTCATCCTCGTAAATGCATTCGAGGAGGTCTGCCTTAGCGTACTTGCGATCGAACTGTATTTGCTTCTCCAAACGCGTCCTGTCGAACCCCAGGCTAAAGCCCCGTGATGCGTGCGAATATCCTCTCCATTGGCTGAGTCGATCGCCCGGATCGGCACCGGATTGGGGTAGAGCTGTGAATGAACAAACAAAAGCATCGGACGGTGGAGCGGAGCCCTCAATATCCCCAGAATGGACGAATGATTTGGTTTCGAAAGTATGCGGTCTACCACCTGCCGAGCAGTGATATCGAGATCCCCTGGGAGCTCTTCCCGAAATGCATCTGCGAGCGCCTCTACGTACTCCTCTTGGAACGCCTGACGAAATTCCGTGTAGTCATTCAGGAAGCGAACATGGGTTGCGCGGATATTGTCAGACTCGACGATTCCCTGTAGCCCTTCTTCTGACGTGTAGTGGTACAGCAGGCCGCAGTCCGCTGTGACGGTTGCTGAGGGCATGTGGGAGTGTCTTAATCGACGCCAAAACAAAACACGGTCTGAGCGTAAAGCCGACTTGCGGCGTATTCTCCGGGCGGTAATGGCCCGGTGCTCATCTTGATCGAGGAAGCTCCATATCGAGCAAATGTTACGGGTAGGACGCCCTGGGCGAGATTGGTTTTCGTCGATCCGCCAACCGGAGTGACGTGTCCAGCCATGATGACTAGCTCGCGGCTTTTCTTCTTGCTGTTTAGCTTTCGGAGAACATACAGCGTGCTCGGGTCAACTGTCGATGAGGCCAGCGGAGATCGCACTACAAAATCAAGCGACTGCTCGGAGCTAAACCTTACCGGTGATTTGGCGCCTTGGAACTCCGAGACGGCCTTCGTGCTCATGATGATAAAGCCGCTAGCCTTCCCCTGAATGGCAGCGGTTTGGCGTTCTAGTGGGACCAGCTTACCAGCGTCCAGCCGAAAAAACACGTCGGCGAACTCCGGTTCGGACAGCGTTTCCTGCGCCACGCCAGCGAGCGAGCAAAGCGTGACAATAGCAAGCGGTGTGAGGAGCTTCATTTGGTCTTCCCCTTACATCACCAAGCCTACACCAACGTCTTGCCGATTTGGCCGGTATAGTAATCACCCAGCACGATTACGGGCCTACATGCCATCATGTACCAGTGTTCTTCACCCCATCCGATATCCACCGCAAGCAATCGTGTATCGCGTCGAACACCGAATTCAGGGTGTCCATCGCCAATGATTCGTCGTCGCCCCACGCCCAAAAGCGAAGCGAGACGGCCCGTCCTTCCTTGTTGATTAAGGTAAACAAGTGGTCCCAGTCGCCAACCTTCACTACAGCGGGAAAATTCGGAACGCTAACTCGTAAACCGTCATGGATCGCCTTCATCAAACTATCAACAGTTGGTCCTGAGGTGTTCCGCGCGAGATCACGGAAGATAACCGTCAGCCTGCCATGCACTACGATCGGATTGGAACCTAAGCATCGCCTAATGATCTCTGGCACAGCATCATCTTGCCTCGGTGCGAGTAGGCCACAGTCAGCGGACTCAAAAATGGAATCGCTTCCGTTGAGCCATGTCAGCAACGCGTAAAAGCGAGGGATTGCCGGATAGTGAGACCACGGCCTGAAGTCCTCCAGGACAAGAGAAACCTGTTCTGGGCAGGCTCTGAAGTCCCAATACCTCGCCTCGGGGTTTATTTGTTCCACAGTCCAAGGGTGCTCGCGCGGTGGTGGTACTGCTGGGTCGTATTCAACGAACATGTTTCCCCGCTTTTCTAAGCGCGGCCTCGATTGTCGCAAGCGGCAGCAGCAAAGATAACGGCGCGTCCAGCAGCGGCACAGCGCCATAGCTGGCATACCATCCTGCCACCCTTTCGTTCTTTGCGTCGATAACAAGCACCACGCCACCAACCTCCGCCGAGGCCGCGAGGCAGCGTCTGCCCGCCGCGAGCAGAAGTTGTCCGCCAACTCCCTGCCCTTCGAACAGGCGATCCACAGCCAGGCGCGCCAAGCGGAAACCCGGCACATCATGGCGGGAAAGATGGCGCGCCAGCCCGCGCCGTATGATCTCCGGCGTCCGGGCATAGTCAACCGAGGCTGGGCTCAGGCTGTAGAAGCCAAGAATGGTTTTGTTGTCGGCACTGTCAATCGCAAGAAATGTTTTCGCACCACCCAACTCATGGCTCTTCCGGGCGTAACGGCGCAGGAATTCGTTCAGTGCTGCTTCGCCGCAGTCGAACGCTTCCCGATCATGGTTCTTGCTAATCGGCTCTTCGTGCCATGTCGTCACAACTATGACCGCTTTGGCAACGCCCGAGCGGCTCTGAGCAGCTTTGCATTCGGCGCAGGCGGATTCTCCAGCAGATTGAGGACCCGCAAACTATCCCTCCCGGAGAGCTGGACATGATCCGCCTCCTCAATGACGGCCTTTGCCGCAAGCAAGGCGTGACGAAGGACAAAATCCGTCAGGTCGGTGTGGTTCAGCGCCACCGCCCGCAACAGCAGCGCTTTTTCCTCGGCCCGAATCCGCAAGGACATCCGGCTGTTCTCTACAACGGCTCTTCTCGGCATGGCAGCGACTCCTCCCAATTCATGTACACATTCAAATAGTACAACAGAAACGAGTACGAACTTGACGGACGTTCCCGCACGGTTCATAATCAGGCAAATCTATGTCACCATCACTGGATCGACGGATGTTTCTTCAAGGAGCCGTGGCCGGAGCCGCCGCATTCGCCTCGGCGCGACGGGTTAGCGGAGCGAATGCCCCCGAGCTGAAGGCGGTTCATTCCGAGATCGACAAACATCACGATGAAGCCGTGCACCGGCTTCAGGAGTGGATCCGGCAACCGTCCATCGCCGCGGAAAATCGTGGCATGACGGAGGGCTGCGAGCTGACCATGCGGTTCCTGCGCGATGCCGGATTCGATGGGGTGAGGAAAATCCCCGGCGATGGTCAGCCGGGGATTTTCGCCACCTTGGACGCGGGCGCGCCTCGGACCTACGGGCTCTACTTCATGTATGACGTCAAACAGGCCGATCCCGCTGAGTGGTCATCGCCGCCTTTCGAGGCCGCGCTAGTCGACAAGCCCGAATTAGGAAAAGTGATCGTGGGTCGCGGCGCCACCAACCAGAAGGGCCCGGAAGCGACATTGCTCGCTGCACTCCAAGCGTTCCGGTACGCGGGGCGTAAGTTGCCGGTGAACCTGGTTTTTGTCGCGGAAGGCGAGGAGGAAATCGGTTCGCCGCATTTCAAGCAAATCGTCCATCAGCCGGAGGTAATGACGGCGTTGCGCAAATGTTCCGGCGTGTTCATGCCCATGGGCATGCAGGCTTTGGATGGCACAGTTTCCATCAACCTGGGCGCGAAAGGCGTGGTTGAATTGGAACTGGTATCGAGCGGCGAGCGTTGGGGCCGCGGCCCGACGCAGGATCTGCACTCGAGCAATGAAGCCCGCGTTGACAGTCCTGCGTGGCATTTGGTGCAAGCGTTGAACACGCTAGTGGGTCCTGACGGCCATACGCCCGCGATCGACGGCTACGCCGACAAAGCGCGTCCGTTAAGCCCGGCCGAAAAAGCCATGATCCGCGAAGCTGCCGGACGAATGAATGAACAAATGACCAAGCAGCAGATGGGCGTGGAGCATTGGGTGCATGACGTGGACTTCCTGGAGTCGCTAGAACTGTTAGTCGCGCGGCCCACCGTAAATATTGAGGGCTTGGTGGGGGGCTATACCGGACCGGGCGGCAAAACCATCCTGCCGCATCGCGCGGTGGCCAAGTTGGATCTGCGCCTGGTCCCGGATATGACCGCGGCCGAAGCACTGGCGGCCCTCAAAGCACACCTTGCGAAACGCAGTTTTCCGGATATCGAAGTGAACATGACGGGCGGTTACGATCCCACCAGCACCCCCGCCAATTCGGCTGTCGTGCGCGCCGCAGTGTCGGTTTATAAACGTGCCGGAATCGATCCAATCTTGTGGCCGCGCTTGGCCGGCTCTTGGCCGGGATATGTGTTCACCAGCGATCCGCTGCGGCTTCCAGCCGGCCATTTCGGGTTGGGCCACGGCAATGGAGCTCACGCGCCCAACGAATACTACGTCATCGAATCACGAAATCCGAAGATTGAGGGCATGGATGGAGCCGCGCGATCGCACGTGGATTATTTGTACGAGCTGGCCGTCGTAGTGTAGGGCAAGCCTCCGGCTTGCCTAGGACAGGCCGGAGGCTTGTCCTACCGCTACGAATGGCGCGGCATCGGCTATGCCGAAGGTCTCGGCCGCCCAGCGGCGGGTGAGCAGCGGCAGTGGATCGTCGCCATCGCCGCCATATGCGCGGCTCTCGAAGAAATAGTAGCGATCCTCGGGGCACACCGGCAGCAGGCCAAGTTGGGTCAGCCGCGAATCGGGATCGATCACGATGCTATCGGGCTCGGCGAGCGCTTCCCGCAGTTCGGGTCCGGCGGCCAGACGCTCGCGCAGCGTGCCACGCCGATAGTTCAGGGGCAAATGCAGAATGCGCGGATCGGCGGCGAACAGTTCCCAGTTTTTGCGCGGACCGGCCAGGTAAATCGCCGCTTTCGGAAAGCGGCGCTTGGCGGCATCGAGGATCACGCTGGTAACCGCCACATCGGCGCCCAGGGTGATGCGCGAGAGCACGAAAACCGTTCGCGGCTCACTGGCGATGGCGCGCGGTACGCGCACGCGGCGGTAGCGTTCCACCAGCGCGGCGCTTTGGCCGGGCGCAATGGCTTCGGCAAACAAGGCGGCGTAGGTATCGCACAGCGCCGGCTCGAAGCGGTCCGCCAGTCCTTCGGCGACCACGCGGAAGAGCGCATCGAAACATTGGTCGCCGGCGAGTTCGCGCAGCAATTCCGGCGGCCACGGCTCGGCGCGCAGGCAGTAGTCGAGAAGGAGCGCGGCGCGTTCGTTGCAGGTGGGGGTGGTCATGGGAAGTATTTGCCAACGATCAAGTCCAGTTTGCGCCGCGTCGCCTCGGGCACCAGCTTGCGATCGGTGATGATGGCGTGCGCCAACGCCGATCCGCATTTGCAACTGCGCTCTTCGGGCAGGCGCTCGACCGCGGCGGCCACCACTTTGCAGGCGTTCTCGGCGTTCTTGACCAGGTTGGCGACGATGTCCGTCACGGTGACGGCGTCATGGTCCGGATGCCAGCAATCGTAATCGGTGACCATGGCCACGGTGACATAACAGATCTCAGCCTCGCGAGCCAGCTTAGCCTCCTGCAAGTTAGTCATGCCGATGACATCCATGCCCCAACTGCGATAGAGGTTCGATTCGGCGCGCGTGGAGAAGGCCGGACCTTCCATGCATAAGTAGGAGCCTCCTTTGGTGGCGGTGACTCCGGCGGCCGCGCAGGCCTGCCGCACGACATCCGCAAGCTGCGGGCAGACAGGATCGGAGAAGCCGACGTGCGCCACCAATCCTTCGCCGAAGAAAGTGGACACGCGGCCGCGAGTGCGGTCCACGAACTGATCGGGGATGACGAAATCGAGCGGCTTGTGTTCCTCCTTGAGTGAGCCGACCGCGCTCAGCGAAATGATGCGCTCGACGCCGAGGGACTTCAGGGCGTAGATATTGGCGCGAAAGTTCAGCTCGGATGGCGAGATGCGGTGGCCGCGCCCATGCCGCGCCAGGAAGGCGACGGTGCGTCCAGCGAGCTTGCCGACCACTAAGTTGTCGGACGGCGAGCCGAACGGCGTCTCAGCGACGACCTCTTCCTGGGCTTCGAAACCGGGCATGGAGTAGAGACCGCTGCCGCCGATGATAGCTATTCGTGATTGCATGTGGTGAGCTCCTTGGGAATGACGCGGTGACACGGAGGCGCGGAGACGCGGAGAGCCTACCGCTTGTATTAGTTCGGGGATGCCGGTTCCATCCGTGGCTATGGTTCGGACGATGGGCGGCTTGGGTCCGTCTTGCGAAAGGCTGAGCGCGGCTTGGATTTCCCGTTCCGTGCGGTCGGCGCCGGGCTGGTCGGATTTGTTGATCACGAAGACATCCGCGATCTCCATGATGCCCGCCTTGATGGCTTGTACGTCGTCTCCCATGCCGGGGACTAACACCACTATAGTGAGTTGCGCCACGCCCGCGATTTCGACTTCGTCTTGACCTACGCCCACCGTTTCTATAATGACGAAGTCTTTGCCCGCCGCATCGAGGAGCGCGGCCATATCGGCGGTGGCCTGCGCCAGTCCGCCGGAGGCGCCGCGCGTGGCCATCGAACGGATGAAGATGCCGGGATCGGCGTGGTGGTCGAGCATGCGGATGCGGTCGCCTAGGATGGCCCCGCCGGTGCGCCGGCTGGTGGGATCCACCGCGACGATTCCCACGGTGCGGCCCTGGCGGCGGAGTTCGCGCGCCATTGCGTCGACCAGCGTGCTCTTCCCCGCCCCAGGCGGACCGGTGATGCCGACCACCACCGCATGTCCGGCATGCGGCTGCAATTCGCGCAACACCTCCAGCGCGCGCGGGTCGCGATTCTCGATCCCCGTGGCGGCGCGGGCCAGCGCGCGCGCATCGCCTTCGCGGATTCTGCGGCTCCAATCGTTCATCAGATTTTCAGAAGCTGCCGGGCGATCACCAGGCGCTGGATCTCGCTGGTGCCCTCGCCGATGG
>PMUN01000368.1 GCA_003166875.1 Bryobacterales bacterium
ATTTTAGACACAGGCTGCTAACGCTCGCGGCTCGGAAGAATACGTCGGACGTTACCGAGCCGCGTTATTCGCAACCACACTTACTTCTTCGACGCGACCGGGGTGACCGGCGTAGCGGGCTTTTTTGCCACAGTCTTCTTGGTGGACTTGCTGTGGGTCTTCTTGGCAACCTTCTGTACAGCGGTTTTCTTGGTTGCGGAGCTGGTGCTGGAAGCAGGCTTCGCGGCGGTACTGGTTTGAGCAGCCAGCGCCGGCCCGATCAACAGAGCCGTCCCCATAATAAAGCTAGTCAGAGTTTTCATATATCCGTTCCCTTTCCGAAGCGCGATTCAATCGCCCTCAACTTCTTGGACGTGGGGTGTCATTAACCTGCGCTTAACACACAATTTAATTTTGTTCACCGGCTACACGCAGATGATAAGATCTACCAATGCGGATCAGCTCGAATGTTCCGAAGGACATCGACGAATACCTGGCCGGTGTTGCGGAACCCGCCCGTACCACCTTGAACAAGGTTCGCGCGGCGATTCGGTCCGCTGTCCCGCCCGAGGCCACTGAGGCCATCAGCTATCGGATGCCGACTTTCAAGTACAAAGGGTCGCTCATGGCCTTCGGTGCATTCAAGAAGCATTGCAGCTTGTTCCCCATGAGCATGGCTGTGATCGCGGCGTTCAAAGACGAGTTGAAGGGCTTTCCCACATCCAAAGGCACCATCCACTTTCCGCTGGACAAGCCTCTGCCGGCCGCTCTTTTGAAAAAGATGGTGAAGGCGCGGGTCGCGCAGAACGAAGAGAGGAAACGCCCCAAACGTCCGTGATACGGTATCCTCTAAAGTGGCTATGAAAAAACTCATTGGACTTTCGACGGTGTTTTTGATGGTCGGCCTGTCTGCACTTGCGCAAGAGAAGGCACGGGAAGGCCAACAGCACGGCAGCAAACCAGAAGTGGGTGGAGGATACATTCCGAAACGGGGCCCTGCCCCCGCCAAGGCTGCGCCGCACGCGGCTAAACAACAGGCGCCTGCGGAAAACCGCAAATTCAACGACAAGGCAGGGCATCCTGAGGCACCTCACGTCCACACCAATGGCCAGTGGGTGGGCCATGATACTGGCCGCAATGATGCCAACTACCATCTGGATCATCCCTGGGAGCATGGACACTTCACTGGCGGTATTGGCAAGGGCCACGTGTGGCGCCTGGGCGGAGGGGGCCCGGGTGGTTTTTGGTTCGGCGGTTTCGGTTTCAGCGTCGCACCCTTCGATGTCGGCTTTGTGGATGGCTGGCTGTGGGATTCCGACCAGATCGTGATTTATGACGACCCGGACCACCCGGGATGGTATCTGGCCTACAACGCCAGGCTGGGCACTTACGTTCACGTGATGTATCTGGGCCCGCACTAGAGGATCTGAAAAAACTTGGGGGGCGGGTTAACAACCCGCCGCAGGATGACATCCTGCCCCACAACCCGGCTTGTTATTCTGAAGAAGACAAGCGCATGGCGGGCGGCTCTATCTATCGCGGTGCCGGATTGTTCCTTCTCGGCGCCTTGGGGTTCGCGCAGACACATTCCGTGGCTCCCGTGGCTGCCAACGCGGACGGAATTGCATTCTTTGAAAAGAGCATAAGGCCCCTGCTGGCGGATCGCTGCTATGGGTGTCACAGTTCCAAGCTCAGTGCGCCCATGAGTGGCTTGCTGCTGGATTCACAAGCCGGGATGCTGCGCGGCGGGAAAACCGGAATCCCTGTGATAGTCGCGGGAAAGCCGGAAGAGAGCCTGCTCATCGCTGCCGTTCGGAGAGTGAACAAGGATCTGCAGATGCCTCCGGGGAAGGCGCTGGAGGCTTTCGAGATTGACAACCTGGTGGAGTGGATCAAGATGGGCGCGCCCGATCCACGGACGGAAGCGGCTCCGGTTGCCTCGCTGCCAACGCCCACCTATGACTGGAACAAAGCGCGCCGCCACTGGGCATTCCGTCCGGTGCGCGATCCGAAACCTCCTCAAGTGGCAGCGCCTGAGTGGAAGCGATCGCCCGTTGACCACTTCATCAAGGCCAAGTTGGATGCGAAGGGGCTGATTCCCGAGCCTCGCGCGAGTAAACTAGCGCTGATTCGCCGCGTGACATACGATTTTACCGGATTGCCGCCTACACCCGACCAAGTGGATGCATTCGTGAAGGACACCGGGCCGCGAGCGTTCGAGAAAGTGGTGGATCGCTTGCTTGCTAGCCAGCAATATGGCGAACGGTGGGGCCGGCATTGGCTGGATGTGGTGCGCTACGCCGACACCGCGGGCGACAACGCAGATTTTCCCGTGCCCCCCATGTATCGCTACCGGAATTGGGTGATCGCGGCGTTCAATAGCGACAAGCCCTACGATCAGTTTGTGCGGGAACAGATTGCTGGCGACATCCTGGCGTCGAAAGACGACCTGGTTTCCCGAAACAAAGAAAAATGGCAGCAGGAGATCATTGCCACCGGCTATTTGGCGAATTCCAGGCGCTTCGGTTCCTCGGTGGGCGAGTTTCACCTCACCATCGATGACACCATCGACAACTTGGGCCGAGGGATTTTGGGTTTAAGTGTCGGTTGCGCGCGCTGCCACGATCACAAATTCGATCCCATTCCGAACGCGGACTATTACGCGCTGTATGGAATCTTCCAAAGCACCAACTATCCGCATCCGGGAACGGAAGTCTTCCCGCACACGCATGGCTTCGTGGCCCTGAAACCGGAGCTGGCGACCACGTTGAAGCAATTCGAGGAAGACCTGACGGGGATCGACCAGCGGCTGCACGATATCCAAGACGGCAAGGAGAAATTCGCGAACGATGCCGAAAAGCAGGCCGCGGAAAAACAGACGAAAGATAAGCTGTATAAATTATCGGCGCTGTATCCTAACTTCGACAAAGCTTATGCGATGACCGAAGGCACGCCTGTGAACGCGCACGTGTTCATCAAAGGCGAGCCGAAGACGTTAGGACCGGAAGTGCCGCGCGGATTCCTCAAGATTTTGGGTGGGCAAGGGGTGCCGGCCCAGGAGAAAGGTAGCGGGCGGTTGGAACTGGCGCAGTGGATCACGGATCCAAAGAATCCCTTGACCGCGCGCGTGATCGTGAATCGCGTTTGGCAATGGCATTTCGGACGCGGTCTGGTAGCTACACCCGACGATTTCGGAACGCGGGGCGATCCACCCTCGCATCCCGAGCTGCTGGATTTTCTGACCAGCCGGTTCATCGCGGGCGGATGGTCCATCAAGAAGCTGCACAGGCTGATTGTGCTGTCGCGGACCTACCAGTTGGCAACGGGTGACAACGCGCGGGATACCTCCAAAGACGCGGCGAACAAGCACTTGTGGAAGTTCAATCCGCGCCGGCTGGATGCCGAAGAAATCCGCGATTCGCTGCTGGCGATTAGTGGAAACCTGGATACTGCACCGGGCCGGGAGCAGCCCTTTCCACCGGAGATGCAGTGGAAGTACACGCAGCACGAACCGTTTATTGCAAACTACGACAACAACAAGCGCTCCGTGTATCTGATGCAGCAGCGTATCCGGCGGCAGCCGTTCCTGGATCTTTTTGATGGCGCGGATCCGAACGCAGTCACGGGATTGCGTCCGGTAACAACGACGGCGTTGCAGGCGCTCTATACGATGAACGATCCGTTTTTTCACGAGCAGGCGGATGCGCTAGCGGTGCGTGTGGCGATGCGGTACGCCTCGGATCTGGAGCGGCTGCGCTACGCATATAAGCTGGTCTACGGAAGAGCGCCGGCGCCGGACGAAATCCGCGACGCTCGCCAGTTTTTGACAAAAGGGCGGGAATCGCTGGCCGGGAGCCCAATGCTGGAAGATCGTACGTATCGCGAAGCTTGGGCCAGCCTGATGCGAGTTCTGCTCAGCAGCAACGAATTTCTAACTTTGGATTGATGAAAATAAATAAATGCACCGACTCCCTTACGATCGCGGTTCGGAAACGGTGTTGCCGAACCGCGACCGTAAGGGAGTCGGTGCCGTTTTGTGAAGGCTGACAAGATGCATATGAACTTCTCCCCCATAACGCGGCGGCAGACTTTGCGATCCTTTTTTCTGGGTTCCAGCCTGTTTCCCGCGCTGCTCGGTGAATTGCTGGCAAAGGATGCCGCGCCCGGCGCCGAAAATCCGCTGGTGCCGAAGGCCCCGCATTTTCCAGGTACGGCCAAGCGCGTCATATTCATTTACCTCAGCGGCGGAATGTCGCATATCGATTCGTTCGATCCCAAGACCAAGCCTGCTCCGGACGGTGAGAACGGCAAGAAATTCCTGCCCTCGCAATGGGCCTCGAAACCGCACGGGAAGTCCGGCATTGAAGTGACGGACCTGTTTCCGCACATCGCGGATGCTGTGGACGATCTGTGCATCATCCGCTCTATGCATGGCGACCACAACGACCATTTCCAGGCCACGCTCGGGATTCACACCGGATCCGTTACTTTTCAGCGTCCGAGCATTGGCTCGTGGGTGACGTTCGGGTTGGGCACGGAGAATCAGAATCTGCCGTGCTACGTGGTGCTGGCGCCGCTAATGCCGTATTGCGGGAGCCAGGTCTGGTCGTCGGATTTTCTGCCGGGCGTTTATTCCGGGACGCGCATCACCAGCGGTCCGGAGCCTATTCCGGATCTCAACCGGCGCGCGCCTTCGGCTGAGCTGCAGAAGCTGGAATTGAGTTTGCTCGATAAATTCAACCGCAAGCATGCGAGGGAACATCCCGGAGATCCGATGCTGGATGCGCGAATCAAATCTTATGAGACGGCGTTCGGCATGCAGATGACTATGCCGCAGGTGCTGGATCTTCGCAAGGAGACCGACGCAACGCTGAAGCTGTACGGCATGGAGCGTGGGACCACCACCGGTTTCGGCTGGCAGTGCATTGTGGCGCGCCGCATGATTGAGCAAGGCGTGAGATTCGTAGAGTTGATCGACACCGGATCGAGCAAGAATTGGGACGCGCACTCGGACGTTCGCTCGCATGAGCCGCTAGCTCGCAAAATCGACCAGCCGATCGCGGGCTTGCTGGCTGATTTGAAATCGCGGGGATTGCTCAAAGATACGCTGGTAGTTTTCACCACGGAATTCGGGCGTACGCCTCGCGCGGAGGGCGCCATCGGCCGAGGCCATTTCAACAAGGCCTACTCGTCTTGGCTCGCGGGCGGCGGCATCAAAGGCGGGACGGTTTACGGAAAAACAGACGACCTGGGCGCCAACATCGTGGAGAACGGCTGCCACGTCCACGATTTCCACGCGACCATTTTGCATTGTCTGGGCTTCGATCATACGAAGCTGACGTTTCGCCACGGCGGCCGGGATTACCGGCTGACGGATGTGGCGGGCAATGTGGTGAATGAGATTTTGGCGTAATTCTTTACATCTCTTAGCTCCGGATTGACTGTGGGGCGGACCCCCTGGTNNCGCGGGTCCCCCTGGACCCGCAGGTCCAGCCCACGAAGAGGCCGACGGGGCGTCGGCCACGGACCAGGGGGTCCGCCCTACCTCATAAAGTCTATACCCTGAACAGACGATGGACTCCTAAGTACCAAATGGTTTCCGGATTTAAGGGTGCGTGGGGCGTCACGCCTGACATTTCTTCTGCTTTCGCGCAGCGGCGTGCGAGGTTGTCCGAAAGGCGGCGCGAGACACGCTATCCCACTCAGGATGCGGCCGAGGTTGAGGTGCGTCACGGCGAAATTCTGCGCATGCCCGCCATGGTGGTGGACGTTTCACGCTCGGGATTGCGGTTGGAACTTCCGGCTGCCGTCGGACGCGGGGAACAAGTAAAGATCAACTTGCCAAGACAAGTGGTCATCCTGGGCGAGGTCCGCTATTGCAGGCGATCCGGCATGGTGTTTTACGCCGGAGTCCTGATTCTGGACGTCTTTCAGGATCAGATTGCGCCGGGCGAACACGTTTCCGCCGATGAACTGTCGTTCTTTCTGATCAGTAAGGGATTGGCGGTCGCTGACATCATCCGACTGAGGGAACATCTCATCGAATGCGAACCGTGCCGGATTCGTCTGGGCGAAACGGACGCGAAGTTGAATCCAACGCGGCGGCAGAAGACATAGCCCGAGTCCGGCCTGTGCCACCATATCGGGTGGGGCGCAAACACTGAGCGGGACTCCTGAAATCAAAACCGAAACGGGCTGGCTGCCCGATCTCATCTACACCGGCGGCGCGTTTGAAACCGGCCTCGCGATGTTTGCGGATGCAAGTGGCCGGATTACGCGGTTCTCCCGCGAAAACGCCGACCTGGCGAAGGCTGAACGGCTGCGAAATCGGGCGATCCTGCCCGGTCTCGTAAATGTTCACTCACACGCGTTCCAGCGTGTCATCCGCGGCCGCACGGAGTACCGGAGCGGTGCTGAGCGCGACACGTTCTGGACCTGGCGTGAGGCCATGTATCACGCCGCCAACCTGCTGTCGCCCGAGGCTATCTATCATTCCGCGCGGATGGCGTATCTCGAGATGCTGCTGTCAGGAATCACCACCGTCGGCGAGTTTCACTATCTGCATCGCGCACCCGGCGGGATTCCGTATCAGGATCGCAATCTGCTGGCATGGCAAGTTCTGCGCGCCGCGGATGAGACCGGTCTGCGGATTTGCCTGTTGCGTACGGTCTATGCGCGCGCGGGCTGGGGCAAGCCGGAAGATCCAGGTCAGGCACGGTTTCTGACTCCGCGCTTTGAAGATTTCATCGGTGATACCGAAGGAGTGCGCGGTGCGCTGCCAAGTATCTCGCGTCCTGGTCGAGCCTGGGTTGGCGTTGCGCCGCACAGCATACGCGCGGTTCCGCTGGATTATCTCTGTGATGTAGTGAGCTACGCGCAATCCAACCACTTGCCGGTGCACATGCACGTGGCTGAGCAGCCGGCGGAGGTGGAAGCCTGCCTGGCCGAGTATGGCTTGCGGCCTGTCGAACTGCTCCACCAGCACGGCATTCTGAATTCGCGCTTCACCGGCATCCACGCGATTCACATCACGCCGGAAGAGGCGGGTTACTTGGGCAAGGCGAAAGCGCGGGTGTGCGCGTGTCCCACCTCCGAGCGAAACCTGGGCGACGGCGCTGTTCCGGCGGATCGATTGTTCGCGGCGGGCGCGGGAATCTGTTTTGGATCGGACAGCAACGTGCAGATCGATCTGCTCGAAGACGCCCGATTGCTGGAGTATCACCTGCGGATGAATAAACTGGAGCGGGTCGTGCTGGCTCCCGGATCGAGTAAGGACGCGCTGGCGCGGCGTCTGTTCGCGAGCGCGACGGAAACGGGCGCCGAGAGCCTGGCGGGATCAGTTGGAAGCTTGGAAGTGGGCCGCGGAGCCGACTTCTTCACAGTGGATCTTGACGATCCGTCGCTGGCAGGAGCCGGCGATGCACTGTTGAACCACGTGGTGTTCTCGCTGGAGCGCACGGCGGTGCGCGACGTCGCGGTGGGCGGGGAATTTGTGGTTCGCGATGGGCATCACGCGCTGGCGGATGAAATTATCCGGCAATTCGCCGGAGTGCAGCGGGATGTGTGGGACGCAGTGTGAAGAGCGCAGTCGATCACTTGCTTGACCTGGTGGCCATCCCTTCCGTGTCGTCGATGAGCAACCGGTCGGTGATCGATTACGCGCTGGCTGAGTTAAATCCCACCGCGTGGAGCATCCAACTTTATGCGTATCGCGATGCCGCCGGCATTGAAAAGGTGAATCTGTTAGCGACCACCGGGGCGCGCGTAGCAGAGCTGCTCCTGGTCTGTCACACCGACACCGTGCCTTTCGATTCAGCCTGGCCGGAAGCGGTGAATCCGAAAGTACGTAACGGGAAGTTGTATGGGCGCGGCAGTTGCGACGTGAAAGGATACCTCGCCTGCATTTTGGCCGCGGTTTCCGAGCTGGATGTGCGCCGCTTGTCGAAGCCCCTGGCTATCTTGCTGACCGCCGATGAAGAAATAGGTTGTGTGGGCGCGAAGTATATCGCCGGGAAAAATGCCATTCGTTCCCGGTACGCCATCGTTGGAGAGCCAACTGGTCTGCGGCCGGTGCGCGCAGGTAAGGGCTACGCGCTGGCTGAGATCGTCGTGCGGGGGAAGGAAGCCCACAGCGCATTTCCGGCGCGTGGCCGCTCGGCCATCTATGATGGCGCGCGCGTGGTGGCCAGGTTGGAGCAGGTCGCGAAGAAACTGGCCGCGCGGAAGAATGCCGATTTCGATCCGCCCTATACGACGCTGAATGTGGGATTAATTCGCGGCGGCACGGCGAAAAATATCGTCCCCGGCGAATGCCGCATCACCGTGGAGTGGCGGCCGGTTCCGGGTGTGGATCCGAACTGGCCGGCGATGCTGATTCAAGAAGAGCTGGCGCGCTTGAAGCGCCGCTATCCAGGTTTCGACGCGCAACTCGACGTGCAGCGGATGGACCCAACGTTCGACCCGTCGTCTACCGATGCCCTCGCGACACTGGTTCAGTCGCTCGCCCGCCGCCGCCCGGCCACCGTAGCTTTCGGCACGGAAGCCGCGCATCTTCGTTCGCTTACTACCGAAACGATTGTTTTTGGTCCCGGTAACATGGAGACCGCGCACAAAACTGGGGAGTTTGTGCCAACGGCAGAATTGAATAAGTGCGTGGAAATACTGAAGAAGGTAATCGAAAGGCTGTGCGGGCCGTCAGACCACTACGCGTGAGCACAGCGGCGCCTTACCGGGAGGGATTGGGCCTCAGGCCCACCAAAACTGATGAAGGCACACCGTGGCGCACGCACTGCTGCGTGCCGTGTTAGCACTCTT
>PMUN01000162.1 GCA_003166875.1 Bryobacterales bacterium
GCGCGCCAGCTCCCGCACCGCCGTCTCCCGGACAGACTCGTTCTCGTCCGAGCGAGCACTGTCCTTCAGCAAGGGGAGGGTTTCGGGGTCGTCCTTCCAGCCGCGCGCCAGCTCTTGCACCGCCGCCTGCCGGACAAACTCGTTCTCGTCCAGGCGCGCGCCAGCTCCTGCACTGCCGCCTGACGGACAAACTCGTTCTCATCCAGGCGAGCGCGGTCCTTAAGCAAGGGGAGGGTTTCGGGATCGTCCTTCCAGCTGCGCGGCAACTCCTGCACCGCCGCTTGCCGGACGTCCCAGTGCTCGTCCGAGCGAGCGCGGTCCTTCAGCCAGGGGAGGCTTTCGGGGTCGTCCTTCCAGCCGCGCGCCAGCTCCTGAACCGCCGCCTGCCGCACATGCTTGTCCTCACCGGAGCGAGCGAGGTCCTTCAGCCAGGGGAGGGTTTCGGGGTGGTCTTTCCAGCCCCGCGCCAACTCCTGCGCCGCCGCCTGCCAGACGATCCAGTCGCCGTCACCACGCGCGGCTGAAAGCAGGCTACCCAGGGCGTGCCGATCACGCCACACTAGTGCGAACAGGTTGACAGCTTTTCTTCGTGTCGGGCCGGTTTCTTCCGCCTGGAACGACTCGTAATAATGCGGAGGTTCATAGAAGATTGCCTCTTCCACGAATCTTTGCCGCAAGACTTGGTCGGCTGGCTGGAACGCCCGCCGATTTCGAACTTCGCTTAAACATCCGGCCGCCAGCATCAGGTTGGCCTGCTTATACCTCCGGCCGTCTTGAGCCATCAGCAATTGAATCAACTCTTCCGCCTGGTTCGCTGCAACCATGCCGGCGATCAGCCTCAGCACTTCGTGCCACGTCTCGTCCTTCCAGTGGCGTTCGAACGCTTCCTTCACCGTTTCGAGTGAGAGCGATTGCCGTACCTGCTCCACGAACCAACTCGCACAGAAGTATTCGAGGAACGTTCGATGCACAAACGCGAAGCGGTCTGCGCCTGCATAGCACAGGATGAAATTCCGCTCGGTCAGCGTGTGGATCAGTTCCTGGGACTTTTCGAACGGATCTTTCACTCCGATTCCGGTGAGGTATTTCTGAAATTCGCTGCGCAACTGCGAACGTTCGGTCAGGTTTCCGGCCAAGCCTGCTTCACCTTTTTGCATTGCGCCGGCGAGTTCGCGAAGCAGGCCTTCTTTTTCCTGCCGACCGAAGGTATCCACCGGCAGGGAGCGGCTGGCATCCCACTCGTGCAGCAACACGCGGCTGGCTTCGCGGTAGAGTTCCACTCGATCGCGCGGCAAGTCCTGATTGCGATTCAAGATGGCCATCATAGTCAATAAGAGGGGATTGCCGGCCAGATCGCGGATGGCGCGCGAATCGCCGAGTGCGCGCTCCAGTTGCGCTTGGAGACGCACTCGCTCCTTCGGGTCCTCTTCGGCAACGATATGCCAACGCTCCAGGAACGTCCGCACTTGCGTGTCGTCGAAGTCCTCGATGGTTGCGTGCGCGAAGCTGGCGTTGCGGAGCCGCTCCGGCTCGTAGCCCACAAGGCGCGATGTCACAACAACCGGCGTCTCGGCGTAACGGGCCGAAAATGCCGAGATTTCTTCGATTACTGATCCGCGCATGGGGCCTTCGAAAATTTCGTCGAGTCCATCGAGGTAGAGAGCCGCGCTCCCGTTCTCGAGCCGTTTTTCGATTTCTCCAGCGCCTAGACGAAAAGTCGAGAGTCCGGCTTCCAAGTACTTGAGGAGTCCCTTGCGATCGCGGACGTATTCCTTTAGCTCGACCCACAAAGGGAGTGGTCCCGAGTCTTGCTGCACCCAGCGCAGCATCAGGTACTTCAGCAGGGATGTTTTCCCAGAGCCGGGATCGCCCAGGACGACTAGTCGGCGCTCGCGTTGCAGGATTTCGAACACGGGACGGACGGAACTGATTTCGAAACGCTCGCGCAATTCCGACACTTCGCGCTCGTCCCGGTCGAGGGTGATCTGTCCCTCCTGTCGGAGTCGGCGCGTGACTTCGCGCGGCATTTCGCGAAAAGGGACCGACTCGCGCGCCGATTGCTCCACGAAGACGTTCCAGAGGCTGATCCGTCGGTCGTATTGATAGGTGCTGGTGTGCATCACTGCCAGTTGTAGAGCTGCACATTTTTGGCGGAGGAAATTTCGATATTCCGTTAGATGGAATCCGGCGGCGGGGCCGGCCATGCGGGCAATGTCGTCGGCTTGTTGTTGCTGCAGAGCTAAAGTGAGCTGGCTTCGAAGCTCCGGGTCGTTTTTGACGTGTTTGCGGATCGCCCGAGCGAAATTTGTCGCTACCAGGTTCCAATCGAAGCCGTCGGGCAAGGCATTGAGGCCGAGGCCGGTCCACATGCGCGCTATGGGGGCTAGGTCGATTTCTTTGGTCTCGGGCTGCATGCATTCAGCGATATCTGGGGCGGCGTGCTCGACAAGGCGCTTCAATTGATCTTGATAACCCGGGATTGCACTGGTGAATGGCGTTTTGTCTTCAAGTTCAGCTAGAAATTCGTGAGCAAAGAGCGAGCAGGTTAGCTGGGTGGCTTTTTCCTGTTCGGTGGGGCCGAGGCGTCGCATGACACTCTTCGCGCGATCTCGGACCGTATCCGTCGCGAATCCTTCGGCGATCTTCTTCCAGTCGATCAGTTTGATGATATTAAGTGCCGCAACCGAGACACTGACGGTGGCTGGGTCCATTGGATTGATCATACAGGCGTGGGTGGCGACATTTTCAGGGACTTATGTTGTTGCCGAGCGACCCATTGATAGATACCAGCGGCAAGCCGACGTGGGCGTCGGCTGCGGACCAGGGGGTCCGCCCCACTTTGCGTTCGTCCATGTGAGACCAGGTGGTTATGTTAGTTGGCGGATATAGCTCGAAAGAGTTAGCACAAAGGATCCCCCTGATTGATCCAGGCCGCCCAGCTAAAGCAACCTTTTTCAGTGACAATTCCCCGCCCTCTTTCTTCCCTTCCACCCCAACCACTTGCCACCAACGCCCCATCCAGCCCGCACGCGCAAGCCTTAATCTACCCATGTAGATGCTACCCCGCACTCCAACCCACACCGCTGCACCAGTCCCCAGCCACCAGCCCCAAGTCCCCAAACTTGACGCATCATCGAATTTCGACCAAAAATCAAGCTCTCGACAGCACGCAACAAACACAAACCAAACCACTTACAAATGAACGCCTCCAAAACACAAGAATCGCCCGATGCGTCAAGAACCCTCCTCCCCCAGCCCCCAGCCCCCAGTCCCTTGACCGCAAGGCCGAAGTCTTTTACAATCAATAAGTAGGGAATCCCCCAGAAAAATGACTGGCCGCGAACAGGACATCCTGCATTCCATCGTCGAATCCTACATCCAGGACGGCGAGCCGGTCGCCTCGCGTACCATCTCGCGACGCCGTAAGGACGACCTCAGCCCCGCCACCATCCGAAATGTCATGGCCGACCTGTGCGACGAAGGCTACCTCGCCCAACCCCACACCTCCGCCGGCCGCGTCCCTACCGAAAAAGCGTTCCGCAGCTACGTGCAATCGCTTGCACCGGGGCGCCTGTTGCTGGCCGAGCTGCAACGCCTGCGCAACGAATTGTCACAGTTGAGCACCATGGAAGCACGTGTCGAGCGCTCTTCGCACATGCTCACGGAAATGACGCGCAGCATCGGCATCACCGCCGCCATCCCCACCTCCAGCCAAACCCTTGACCAGATCGAGCTCATCGCCCTCGCCGATCATCGCGTCCTCATGATCGTGGTCACGCGCGATCAGGTGGTTCACAACCGCGTCGTTCCCTTCGGTGAGCCCGTGACGCAGGATGAACTCACCTCCATCCGGAATTACATCAACCGCAACTTCACCGGTTGGACGCTAGTCGATATCCACGCCGATCTGAAACGCCGCTTCGAGCAGCAGAGCGCCGCTTACGACGCGTTGCTCAAAAAACTCACGCTGCTCTATTCCAAAGGCCTGCTCGATATCGAGGTCTCCCCCGAGCTCCACATGGAAGGCACCAGCAACTTGGTCGGCTTGGATCTGCATCTAACTCGCGAAAAACTGCGCGACCTCTTCCATACGCTCGAAGAGAAAAAGCGAATTCTGCAATTGCTCGATCGTTTTCTCGAACAACCCGACGGCGAGCTGGCCGTGCAAGTGGGCCTGGCAGACGCGCATCCCAGCCTGCGCGAGCTGTCGTTGATCGGTGTGTCCATCCCGCTAGCCGGCGGCGTCTTCGCAAAAATCGCGGTGCTCGGCCCCATGCGCATGAACTATGGCAAGGCCATCACGGCGGTCCATCACGTAGGACAAGCCTTCCGAGGCCTTATGTAGCGTGGCGCAGGGCCATGCCCTGCGAGAGGGTGTCCTAAACTGCTGTGACCCGATAAACTGTAACTATGAACCCGAAAGAACCGCTGATCGACTCCACCCCGGAAAACGAGTCAACCGGAGTCGCGGATCCTCCGGCTCCCACCACTCCCCTCCAAGCCCTCACCGCCGAGCGCGACCACTTGATCGAAGAAAAGAACGATCTTCTCGATCGCCTCCTCCGCCGCCAGGCCGAGTTCGATAACTTCCGGCGCCGTGCGGAGCGCGAACGTGCCGACGTGCTCGAATACGCCAACACCGAAACCGTGCGGTCCATCGTGCCCATCCTTGACGATTTCGAGCGCGCCCTCAAAGTGGAATGCTCCGGCAACAAGGAATACGTCCGCGGCATGGAGCTAATTCACCAGCGGCTGTCGGATGCACTAAAGAAGTTGGGCCTGGAGCCGATAAGTGCGAAGGGACTGAAATTCGACCCACATATCCATCACGCCGTCGAGATGTCCGAAACCGATCAG
This sequence comes from Bryobacterales bacterium, assembly GCA_003166875.1. Taxonomy (GTDB): domain Bacteria; phylum Acidobacteriota; class Terriglobia; order Bryobacterales; family Bryobacteraceae; genus Palsa-89. Next base: position 4,858 of record PMUN01000162.1, read on the forward strand.
GTCGAAGACCATACTATCCTTGAGGAGTATCAACGCGGTTATAATTTCCGGGGCCGTCTCCTCCGGCCGGCCATGGTCAAGGTAGCAGTGAAAAAGCAATGAACGCCACTAAGCGCGATTATTACGAAGTCCTGGGCGTGGGCCGCGATTGCGACACCCCCACCTTGAAGAGCGCCTATAAGAAGATGGCTATGAAATACCATCCTGATCGGAACCCCAACGATCACTCGGCTGAGGAAAGCTTCAAGGAAGCCGCCGAAGCCTATAGCGTGCTCAGCGATCCTCAGAAGCGCGCCGCGTATGATCGCTATGGTCACCGCGGATTGCAGGGGCTCGGCGCAAATCAAGGATTCGATCCGAACGCCTTCACCGATTTCAGCGACATTCTGGGCGACCTGTTCGGCATGGGCGATTTGTTCGGCTCGGGCCAACGGCGCTCGCGAACCCAGGCCCAGCGCGGCGAAGATCTCCGTTACGATATCGAGATCAACCTCGAAGATGTCATGAAGGGCCTGAGCGTGGACATTCAGGTGCCACGCCTGGATCTATGCACCCGCTGCCAGGGAACCGGCGCCGAAAAGAACGACGGTATCGTCACCTGTCCCATGTGTCACGGCCGCGGTGAAGTGATCTATCAGCAAAGCTTCCTCCAGATTCGCCGCACCTGCAATCAGTGTGGAGGGCGCGGCCAGATCATCCGCCGTCCGTGCACTCAATGCCGCGGCGAGCGCTACGTGAAGAACGAAAGAAAATTAAAGGTCAATATCCCAGCCGGCGTGGACACCGGCACGCGTCTGCGCCTCCAGAATGAAGGACAGCCTGGCTTGAACAGCGGGCCTCCCGGCGACCTCTACGTCGTCATCAAGCTGAAGGACCACCCCATTTTTGAACGCCAGGGTGACGAGCTCCATTGCACCATCCCCGTCAACGTGGCCCAGGCCGCCTTGGGGACGCAAATCGATCTGCTTACCTTCGATGGACTCGAAACCGTCAAAGTGGCTGAGGGTACCCAGAACGGCGCGCACATCCGGCTCCGCAATCTGGGCGTCCCGCGTTTGCAGGGTTCGGGCCGTGGCGATCTTCTTGTCCACATTGACCTGCGTGTCCCGTCGAAACTTACCCGCGAGCAGCGCAAACTTTTCGAATCTCTCCGCGAGACCCTCCCGGCCGAAAACGAACCCCACGAAAAAGGCCTGATGGACAAAGTCAAAGACTACTTCATGTAGGGTAAGCCTCTGGCTTGCCCTGATTCACCCGCCCGGTCTTCTCCAACCACGACCGGAACATTTGCGTGAACGCCCGCACTTCGGGCGAATCCCAAAGTTCCTCCACAGTGCACTTCATCTTGCGGCTCCAGTTCCGGTATTCGGCGGTGCTGCCCGGCAGGTTTTGCTGCTCGGTCTCCTTCAATAGGTCTTCCTGATTCAGCACCATCAATTTGGAATTCGTGGACGCCAGAAAACCAACAATCGCGTTATGCAGTTCGCCGGTCAACTCGGGAACATCGCGGGCGGTGCGCGCAAACCAATCCGGCAGCAAATGGAGCCCATGCAGCAGATCGAGCATCCGCTGTTTCTGGACCGCCCTTTCTTCCAGCATGCCTCGGTATACTCCATCATCGGGAAGTAAACCGGCCTCCCGGCGCGCTTCAATGTCGCGGCCGATCCAGAAGCCGGCCAGCGTGGGCAAGTCGTGTGTGGTGGCCGAAACCAACGCATCGCGCGGATATTCCTGCGGCGTTCGAAAACGGCCGTCGCGACCCTGCTCAAAGTAGAGCACGCGATAGCTGAAGATTCCGAACCGGTGCAGCGCCTCGCGAACTTCGTCGGGAACAGTGCCCAGGTCCTCACCCACGATAAAGAATTTTTCACGCACGCTTTCGAGCGCCAGAATGCGCAGCAGGTCCTCGAAGCGGTCTCGCACATACGTGCCCTCCGAGGCATCCATGCCGTCCGGAATCCAGTACAGGCGGAAGAAGCGCATCACATGATCGATGCGCAGGGCCCCGCCGTGCCGGCAGTTCTTTCGGATCGATTCGGCGAATAGCCGGTACCCATCTTGGTAATGGCGCTCGGAGTTCGGTGGCGGAAACGCCCAATCCTGGCCCTTGGGCGAGAAAGCGTCGGGCGGCGCTCCCACGCGGCAGCCGGCAACGTAATGGCCGCGATGCGCCCACAAGTCCGAGCCGAATCGATCGGTGGCGAGTGCGAGATCGTGATATAAACCAACGCTTAGCCCTCGGTCGCGCGCATGTTTATGCGCCGCGCGCAGCTGGGTGTCCAGTTGCCACTGCAAATACTTGTGAAACAGAACGCTGCGCTTTTGCTTTTGCACGAATTCCCGCACTGCGGCGGATTCCGGATCCTGATATGGCTCGGGCCACGATCGCCAGTTCCAAATGTCGGGATGCTCGGCGTGAATTGTCTCCTCCAGCGCCGAATGCACCGCGAATCCATGCAGCAGATCGCCTTCGCGGTCAATGTAGTCGCCGAGTTGGGAGGCGCGCGCGGTCTTCTTCTTCCACTCCGCGTTTAGAAATGCTCGAAACAACAGTTTCAGGAAGCGTAACTTGAGCTTGTACACGCGTTCGTACTCAACAAACTGAGAGGTCCGCAACCTCGCGATCTCGCGCTGCGTCGTCGGCGACGCCAGAAGAGCAACGGCCCGAGCACAGATTCGGAAATCCTCCATCGCTTCCACATCCAAGTAAATTGGATTGCGATAGAAGATCGAGTTCGGCAAATAAGGGCTGGTGTTGTAAGGCTGGCGATTCGGAATCGCGTGCAACGGGTTGAGCGCGATAAAGCTGGCGCCGGCTTGCTCGGCCACCCAGTCAACAATGGCCTTGAGATCGGTGGTATCGCCGCAACCCCAGTTGCGGTTCGACCTTACGCCATACAGGCTGATGGCGAGTCCNNCGCGTGGGCGTTGAGGATTCCCCCGCCATCTGGAGCGACAACTCGTGATATCCCAGCGGCAGTTCGACGCTGAGGCGAATTCGCTTGCGGACCATTCGTTCACCGCGGAGAACCGTTTCTTCGACAACCGCGAGTTCGCCGAGTGCGATGTGGATCTGTTCTCCACCGCCGCTTTCGAGGCGAATGTCGAGCAGAGCATCGCCAGCCGCTTGAGCCTCTGTGAGCGAAATCGCGATCTCGTAAGGTGTCGGGGCTTGGGTGAGCACCACGGTGGGAGCAATCGGCGGATGCCACTCCCGCCAAGCGCGCGCCTCCAGAGCCTGAGCCAGCGATTCACGGGAGCGGGCGTCGACGCCAAGGGAGGCGAGAATGCGAGTGACGAGCTCGGGAGTTGCGTGGTGCTGATGGCCCCACATGTCCCAATATGAGTTTTCTATGCCCCAGGCAGTGGCAGCCTCGGCCAGGTCCTGGGCAGGTGGTACGGTCGGTTGAGCAGTGTCTGGGGTTGACTCCATGTGATAATAGGATCGTGGACGGAGACCTCAAATTTCAACCTAGTCTTCCAGCCGCGCTTTTTGCGCGCGCCGATAATGAAGATGTAGTGCATGGCTCCGAGGGAATTATCACTACTACCATCGATAAAGCCATCAACTGGGGCCGCAAGAACTCCATCTGGCCCATGTCGTTTGGATTGGCCTGCTGCGCCATCGAGATGATGTCGATGATCGGGTCGCGCTACGACATTTCGCGCTTCGGCGCCGAGGTGATGCGCGGTTCCCCCCGCCAATCGGATCTGATGATCATCGCCGGGCGCGTTTCCAACAAGATGGCTCCCGTTATCCGTCGATTGTATGAGCAGATGCCTGAACCGAAATGGGTGATTTCGATGGGGGCCTGCGCCACCTCCACCGGCGTGTTTAGTAATTATGCCTTGATCCCCGTGAACCAAGTGATCCCAGTGGATATTTATGTTCCGGGATGCCCGCCCCGGCCAGAGCAGTTGATCTACGCTATCATGCTGCTGCAAAAGAAGATCGAGAGCTCCAAGGGCACCACCATGCAGGTGTTGAACCTGGCCTGACCCGAGAGTCCTCAAACTTTTCTCCAGCCCGTCGATAAGCATCAGTAAAGATATTTAGATAGCGGGAGGTTTCAGATGAATATATCATCTACCAATCCCAGCGCTTCTTCGACTTTGCTCGCCGCAGCGGTCAACGTACCGCCGGAGGAAGCCGTGCAGCGCCGGCAGCTGGTGCATGCCGCAAAATCGGTCAATGCCAGCGGTACGCTCGGAGAGAATCAGCTCGTTTTTGCCGTAGATCCCTCCACGCACCGCATGATCATGCGCGTGGAGAACCGCGATACTCACGAAGTGGTTCTTCAGGTGCCGCCCGAGTATGTCATGCGGATGGCCGATGATCTAGCATCGTCATCCTCGCATACATTGCAGCCTGAAGCCGATACGTAGGGTAGCATGTCGAATAAGTACCCAACCTACGTGGACGAAGAAGTTCTCAACGCTACTCCTTTGAAATTTGTAGAGTTGCTCTATCGCGGCGCATTGGATTCCATCGCGGCCGCTCGCCGCTACCTCCGGTTAGGAGATATCCGCGCCCGGTCGCTCGCGATTAGCAAGGCCATGCGGATCGTCACCGAGCTTTCGCTCGCCTTAGACCATGAAGCGGGCGGTGAGTTGAGCAAAAACCTGGCTCGGCTGTATCACTACGTCGAAACGTTGTTGATCAAAGCCAACTCGGAACAGTGCGACCCTCCGCTCGCGGAAGCGGAACGTTTGCTCAGCACTCTTTTAGAGGCATGGGAAATCTGTGCACAAGAAGCCGCCCCTCCCGCCAGTTACCAGGAGGAGAAGGAACAAGTGTCTTGCGCCTACTAGCGCTCACTCTTTAAAGTGAGCATTTATAATCGAGTTCGCAAGCGTTGCCGAAGACACATTGTAGGTGCCGGATTGCACCTGTAGCCGAAGCTGCTCGAGGCGGGCTGGATCGCCTGTCTTGAGAGCCTGCGCAAGCTGAGAAACCTCAGCTTGATCCGTGCCATCGGCTACAGTGCTGTTCTTTTCCAGCGCGCGCTTTTCGGCGGCCTGGTCCGTCTTCTCCGCACCCTGGGTGATCGGAGTGCGATTCAGATCATCAATCCGCATGTTTCGTAAGTCCTGCTACCACCATCTTAGCGATTCCGAACCCTCCGTTGCTAGCTAGAGTTTGCGCGAATTGCTGTTCGCCGTATTCAATCATGGTCGAGTTGGGGTCCTTCTCATCATCATCGCCTTCTCCGGCTTCTCGCGCCGCTTTGAGCATTTGGCCCAGTAGCAAAGCTTCAAAGTCCGTCGCTGCATGGGCAATGCGGGCGGGACTGTCCTTGGAAGTCGCGTGGACAGTTTGCATGGTCTGACCGATCGGGGGAACAACCGCAGCTTCAAGTGACATCGGTTTAGATAACCTCCAATTCGGCCTCGAGTGCTCCGGAGGCCTTGAGATTCTGCAGAATAGCGATAATATCGCGAGCCGTCGATCCAATGGCCGTCAGCGCTCTCACCAGCTCTTCCACGCTAGCGCCCTGCTTGAGCACCACGTTGCGAGCTTTCTCTTCTTTCGCTGTGACGCTTACGTCAGGTGTAACCGTAGTCTGGCCTTTGGAGAGTGGCCCGGGCTGCGAAACGTTGAGAGTGGTCTGGATTTCCACCGTCAAGTTTCCCTGCAAGATCGCCACCGGTGCGATCCTCACGTCCTTGCCCATAACGATGGTGCCGGTGCGTTCATTCACTACGATGCGAGCCGGGCGGTCTGTTTCAATCATGAGATTTTCGAGCTCACCCAGGAATTCAACGCCCTTGCCCTTGTACGCAGGCGGCACGTCTACCGAAACTAGCGCGGAATTCTCGGCGCGAGCTGGTTGTATTCCTTCGCTTCCGAATTTCTGGTTTATAGCGATCGAGACCCGGCCGGCGTTGGTGAAATCGGCTAGTCGCAGTTGCAGCTTGATGCGGCCTTCGGGGGCGATGGAGGGGGCCAGCTTCTCGATGATCGCGCCGTCGGGTATGCGGCCGGCCGTGGGATGGTTCACCGTTTGACTCGCGCCGCCGCCACCTGCGCCACTGCGCTTCGCGACGAAGCCCGCTGTAACTACCGATCCTTGACCGGCGGCATAGACCTGGCCATCCGCGCCTTTGAGCGGTGTCAGAATTAAAATTCCCCCTTGTAAGTTCGAGGCATCGCCGATGGCCGCGACTGTTATATCGATTCTGGTGCCAGGCTGAGCAAATGGCGGCAGGTTGGCGGTCACCAGAACCGCCGCAATATTTTTGACCAATATAAGGGTCGGATTTATCTGCACCCCCATCCGCGCCAGCAGATTGGTGAGACTCTGGGTGGAAAACACAGTCTGTACCTTGTCACCCGTCCCATTGAGGCCTACCACCAGGCCGTAGCCTACCAACTGGTTGTCTCGGACGCCCTCGATTGAAACCAGATCTTTCAGGCGCGTTCCAGCGGCGGGAGCCGGAGGCGCAACAAGGAACAGCAGGATAGCGAGAAATCGAAGGTTCATAATCAAAACGGCAATAGTCCCAGCAACAGACGGTAGAGGATGAAGGGGCGCTTGACTGCGTCGTTCACCACTCCTTTGCCGTTCACTAGGATTTCCATCCGCGCCACCCGGTCGGCGGACACGGAGTTGAGCGGGCTCAAATCATCCGGACGCACGATGCCTCGGAGCGTGATAATTTGCTTCTCGGAGTTCACCAGTATCGCCTTCTGTCCTTGAACCACTAGGTTCCCATTCGGCAGGACGGCTGTTACTTCGGCGGTAACGGTGGTGGTGAGCGTCGTTCCCCGGGTAGTGGTTCCCTGCCCCTGGAGTGCCTGATTGTTGGAGGTGGTCGCCAGGTTTGACAGCGCCTTTACAGAATTCTTGGGGAGGAGGCCCGATGCAACACTCGCCGCGACACTGGATTGTCGTGACGTTTTAGTAGTCCCGCTTGAAACCGCTGAAGAGTTCTCATTTACGACAATGGTCACGAGATCGTACGTTTGGCTCGCGCGCACGTCACGAAACCCATCCGCCAGCCGTCCGCTGGAGGTGTAGAGCGAACCTGGCGAGGCACTGGAAGACTGATGCGAGCGCTGGTTCACTTGCTGTACGTATTGATCGAGGGGAACCTGCTGCTCAGCCGAGGGCTTCTTGTTCGCCGCCACAAGCGGTACAGCTAGCAATATTGCAAACCTGAAATGCCACATCTTAATCTCCCGCGGTGGGCTGGACCACGGCTTTTCCCTTCCCCTCGACCACGGCTCGAAAATTCCGGCCACTCGCGGAATTATGCACCAGGATGGTATCGCCCTTTTTTCCGGATGTCGCCGCAATACCATCAAAAGAGAGTGTGGTCAGCCCATCAATTACTCTCACTTGCACTATGTCTCCCCGGGCCACGTCTTTGGGTTCATCAAGCCAAATCGCCGTAAATCTTTGGCCGGCCCGGATACTGCGGCGGGCAACTTTGCCGACAATTTCGGCGGAAGACTCCAGCCGCGGCCCCGAGAACGGGAATTCGTGCACGGTAACGGCCTTGACGTCAACGTCCCGAACAGCAGCTCCGGCCGGAATGTCCTGCGCAGCCAAGAATACGGAACGATCCACTGTAATTCTGACTTTCGCCCACACCGGGGCGCTGTGATGCTGGCCGTAAGTCAGTTTGCCTCTCCAGATCACTCCAGAGTCCGGAGCGCCAGGCGGCGGCTGGCTGAGCGCCGAACGCTGGAATTCCAGCCGACCCGGCGGCAGCGGCTGGCTACTGAATTCTTCAATCTGCAATTGCGCATCGCGGATGTCCAACGCTACCTGGAGTGCGGCTTGCATTTCGGCCGGAGTGATGGCACGCAGTGCACGCGCGATGCACACATCCGGGACGTCGGTGAGGACCACGCCATGGCGGAGGGCAAGCAGGGTCAGCTCTCGCCCCGAGACTAGGCGCACAGCTCCCGGGATGGGTGCGTATCCTATGGGAGTCTCCGGATCTAATTCCTGAAGAAGCGGCACTGCATCGAGAAGATCGCGGACGACGACTCTATCCGACGAAACCGGCACACAAGCACCGGCTGCGGCCGCGGCAACCAATATCAGGCCGAGTATCAGTCTCATGGCGTTACAATGTTGTTGACTTGCTGATACATCTGGTTGGCCGCCGTGACGACCTTCGAGTTGGCCTCGTAAGCGCGCTGGCTAACAATCATGTTGATGAATTCTTCTACAATGCTGACGTTGGATCCCTCAACGTAGCCTTGCATCAAAGGGCCGTTGCCTTCCGCTCCGCCCGGATTGCCAACCGTGGGATCGCCAGACGCATCTGTCTGCGCAAAAAGGTTTCCCCCCAGACTATTCAAACCGGCCGGATTGGCGAAGTTGGCAAGCTGAATCTGACCTGCCACCTGAGCGGCGTTCTGGCCCGGTTGCGTGTAACTGACCGTACCATCGGCAGCGATCGTAATGCTCTGCGCCTGGGCCGGGATGGTGATCTGCGGCTCAATGGGATTGCCGCTCGATGTTACGATGTTGCCGGTGGCGCTCAGTTGAAAGCCTCCATCTCGCGTGTAGGCGACTGAGCCGTTTGGCTGCAGAACCTGGAAAAAGCCTTTGCCTTGAATGACAAGGTCGAGCGGGTTGTCGGTTTCCGTGAAATTCCCCTGCGTCATGATAGTCTCGTTCGAGGCAGGACGCGTTCCCAGTCCGATCTGCAGGCCGCTGGGCACGATGGTCTGCGCACCTGCGGCCGCGCCAGGCTGCACATAGTTCTGATAGAGGAGATCCTGGAACTGGACACGCCGCATCTTGAAACCGTTGGTATTGGCGTTCGCCAAGTTGTTGGCAATGTTGTCGACGTTCAATTGCTGGGCGGACATTCCGCTGGCTGCGCTGTAAAGTGCTCGAATCACTGTTTATTTCTCCGTTTCCTTATCATGAGGTCACCTTGGCCACATCCGTCACCACTTCCCGATTCATTTCATTTCCAATCGCCAGGGCTTTCTGCAACGATTCGAACTGTCGCATGACGCTCACCAGTCGAACGGCGGACTCTGCCGGCTGCGAATTGGCCCCTTCCAGCTTGCCTTGCTGGATCTGGGCGCTGGTCCCGGGCACTGGTTGGGCCGTGGAAACGTCGATCCGAAAATAGTTGTTGCCTTGTTTTGCGAGCGCCGCCGGGTCCTGGAAATCGACGACTGAGATCTGGGAGATGTCCTGGCCATCCTGACGAACCATGCCGTCCGGGCCGATGTCGACGGCCTTGGAGCTATCCACTTGAATTGGTTTTCCGTCCTGCCCCTGAATCGGATACCCGTCCATGGTTTGGAGCTGACCCTGCGTAGACAATTGAAAACTGCCGTCTCTCGTGTAGACCGGCCCGGAAGGTGCACTTGCGACGAAGAAGCCCTTGCCGCTAAGAGCAAGATCGAGTTGATTCCCTGTAGGGGTCATCGAACCTTGGGTAAAGTCGGTCCATTGACGCTCTATCACTGGCTGAACCGTGGGAGTAGTCCCGGCTGGCGAATCGGTTGCCTCCTGGGAAAAATACAAGCTGAAAGATTCACGATCAGTTTTGAAGCCGGGCGATGAAGCGTTCGCAATATTGTTGGCCAGCATATCCAAGCTCTCGACTCGGGCCCGAATTCCACTGGCTGCCGCACTGGTAAGAGTATCCATGGCGAACTTTTCGTCTGATTGAAATGCAAGTCAGTGGCCGAAGCGAAGTGCTTTCAAATTCACGCCAAATCAACCGATGAGTGCGTTGTAGGACCGGTTTGTAGCGACAAGAATGTGTCATGGCGGGGTTTGTGCCAATTCTGCATCAGCGCGAAAACGTCTAAGTGTATGAAGAGCGGCAGAAGCAGGATGGCGGTCAAGTTGCGTTATCCAGGGCGTGAATGTCGCCCCCGTCTTACAGGTTTCACGGCCGTCTCAAAGCACACCGAGCACCGGCGCCGTTGCAGTCTTTGGTGCGCACGCGCCCGCCGGACAATTGGGAGCATTCTCATCTTTACTAGATGGGCTCGTCAACGAGAACGGAGAATCGCTCCTCGCTGGAATGAACGAGGAACAGCCAGTGGACCTGCCCGGATCGAATGCGGCTCCCGATTCAGCGAAGGGGAAAGGCAAAGCTACAAAGAGCGAAGAGAATAACGACGTCGCTGGAAAAAAGAACGAACCAAAACCCAAGTCGGGGTTAGTTCAGGCAACCGAAGCGCCTCCGCCGCCCATCAGCAAGCCTCCGATCCTGTTCCGCTCGGTGACTTGGGAAACCTACTCTCAAAGTGCGGCGACTCCAAGCAGTGAGACCCCGGTAGATGTTGCGCCGGGAGGGCATGTCGAGACGGCAAGCATTTCAACTACCTCAAGCCCGAATGGAACCGCTTCCATTCCCGCGGAAAATGAATCTGCTTCAACCGAGAGAATCGCGTTCGGCCTGCACTTGACTACTTCTAATCCCGAGACGAGCACGGCCACCCGGTCATCTACTCCGGAACCACAGACAATGCGCGAAGCAGCCCCGTTGCTTACTGGGGAAGCAAAAGAAGCACGCGACGCGGTGGCGAGCACTCAAGATAGCAGTAATCAAGCTGACCACTTAAGTGCGCCGCCTTTGTCATCTCTTACCGGCCGAGTATTGGATTTGAAACTCAACAACCCCTCACCGCAGAATGCGGAAGCCGATCGCCCATTGCCGCAAATTTCCGCGGTTCGCGTCACGGCTGATGCAAACCATGTCGCCTCAAGTGTCAGCACTCCGGCTAATAACGAAGTTGAACTGTCGGTCCCGGACCAGTCCCTTCCATCGCACGCAAAAGAGAGCACTCCCACGAAGGTGCCCGATGCGCCTATGTCACCCCGCTCAGCTGACGACCGCCTGGATAACGCCACAACTTCAAGACCAGCAGCTGAAACTAGTTCGGCCAACGGATCGAGCCCGACTCCGGCGGCGAGTCGTCCGGTCTCTAGTGATCACCTCACCGCATCTTCTGAATATGCAGTGAAGCGGCTAGGTTCCGACCGGAGTACGCCGCTCGGCGAAAGACCGTCGCAGGGATCGGATAGTGATAATAAGCCAGCTCCGGATCCTCGTACACCGGCTTCAATTCTTTCGGAATCCTTAGCAGATTCTCAGGCAGCAAATCTTCGAATGGTTGATATTCAGAACCCGCCTGAAGATCCCGGGAAGCAGCAAGCAGTTTCGGGGAACATCGCCGGGAGCACGCCTGCCGATCAGGGTGACGCAACGCCAGTTGGTGCTCCGGCTCAAGCGCGGGTAATACCTCTCGGGGTGCAGCAACAGCAGAAACCGGCAGAGAAATCGGGCACTGACGGACCAGCGCCCAACGTAACACCATCGCAAACTGGCGCAAAGCGGGACGTTCCCGAATCCAGCCGCAATGAAAGCCGTGAAGGTGCGGATACCGAGGCTCAGGCGCAACCTGCGCAAGCTTCGGGAGGGCCGGATACACGAGCGGGAAGATTAGCCGTTGATCCATCCCGGGCGACGCCATCCCGGACAACGCCATCCCAATCGACACCATCCCAGGCGACACCGTCCCAGGCAAGTTCGCCCCAGGCCACACCAATCCAGGCAACAGCCTCCGAGGCGAAAGCATCTGATGCGCCAAAAGTTGTAAACGAACCTGAAATAAATGCGGCGCCTCAGGCACAACCTGCTAGGCAGATCTCATTGAAGCTAATCGGCGATGACTCGAGCAAGGTAACTGTCGACCTCAGCGAAAGAGCAGGCAAAGTGCAAGTGTCGGTGCGAACCGCCGACCCGGAACTGGCGAAATCGCTGCGGGGAGATCTGGGTGACTTGGTGGGGCGGCTAGAGAGCAAAGGATTCAAGACAGAAGCATGGGTACCCACAGCTTCGCGTCATACGCCGGCCGCCGCGCCTGAGCAATCTGGTTCCAGCAACAGCCAGCGTGACCCGCGCAACAGCGGCTCGGGGACGGATCAGCGGCAGGGGCGGCAGGGCCAAAACGGATCGAATCAGCGGCAACAAGCGCGTTGGATGGCGCAACTGAATGAAACACTATCCACAGAAGAAACGAGGACCAATAACGAATGATTAACAACGTCCAAACCACCCCGACCCCGCACGCGGTGTCGAGTTCCCAGTCAAGTTCGACTTCCAGCTCGACTTCGAACAGTGCGGGGCTCAATTCGTTGGCCGACGAACAGACTTTTATGCAACTGCTGGTCGCCCAACTTGAAAATCAGGATCCGACCCAGCCGCAAGACGGAATGCAATTCATTACGCAATTGGCTCAGTTCGCCTCACTCGAGCAAGAGACACAAATGCGAACGGATCTGGACTCGATCAACAAAGACACGACTCCGGCCGCAACTCCGGCCGCAACCAACTAGCACACCTTCAACATCGACGACATAAGGAGACTTCATGTTTACATCATTTTCAACTGCCCTTTCCGCCTTGGCTGCCGACTCTACGGCCATCGACGTAGTCGGGAACAACCTGGCCAACCTGAATACGGTGGGCTACAAGACCAGTGTGGTCTCATTCCACGATCTGGTGACGCAATCCATGGGGGCTAACCTGGGCAACACGCAGGTCGGGTTTGGCGTTGGCACGCCTCTCACCGAGCGACAGTTCACCCAAGGCGCTATTCAGACCACGGGAGGAACTCTCGACGCCGCGGTTCAAGGACTCGGGTTCTTCGTCGTTCAGGGCGCCAACAATACTACCGAGTACACCCGCGCGGGGAATTTCCAGGTAGACCAAAACGGGAACTTGACTACAGCGACCGGGGAGGCGGTCCAAGGCTGGACCCAATTGGTCAATGGCCAGCTCAATACCAACGCTGCCCCAGGGAACATTACAATTCCAACCGGGACAGTACAACCGCCCACCCCCACCCAGAACATTTCTTTCGACCTCAATCTGAACGCCGCCGCTGTTAGCGGGGGGGCCAACGACACTTTTGCGACATCAGTGACCGTCTACGACTCGCTGGGTAATTCGCACATCGTAACAGCCACCTTTACAAAAGATCCGGCCACACCGAACCAATGGGACTACAGTGTTGCGGTCCCGGACGCGGACATGCAAAATCCACCCTTCACTCCACTCACTGGTAGCCTGACGTTCAACTCGGACGGATCACTTTCTTCGACTACTGCGCCCCCGCAGCCATTGGTGATTTCAGGGCTGGCGGACAATGCCGGGGATATGTCGGTAAATTGGAATCTGTATAATGGCACCACCCCTCGGGTCACGCAATACGCCCAACCATCGTCGACTTCTGCGGTCGCGCAAGACGGATCGCCAGCCGCTCAATTGGTCCAGGTAGGTGTCGGCAACGGCGGCCAGATTCTGGCGCAGTATTCCAACGGGGATCAAACCGTGGTGGGCCAGATCGCCATGGCCACGGTCCGAAATCCTGATTCGCTGGTCGCGGTCGGGAATAACAACTATGAACTGAGCGCCAACTCCGCGCTTCCGGCGATTGGCGTACCCGGAACGGGAGGACGTGGAACGGTGCAGGGCGGCGCGCTGGAATCTTCCACAACGGATATCGCGACCGAGTTCACGAACCTGATCGTTTATCAACGTGCCTATGAGGCCAATGCCAAGGTAGTGACGTCAGTCGACGAACTCAGCCAGGACACGATCGAATTGATCAAATAGTTTCCGATCCAGGTCATGAGTTCCCTCGAAGAGATGACAGACTTCGCCGACGTACCGGTCGAGGTGGAAGTGGAGTTAGGCCGAAGGACCATGACCATCGGCCAAATTCTGGAGTTAGGGCCGGACAGCGTGATCCGAATGGCGCGTTCGGCGGGTGACAACATGGACATCCTGGTGGGAGGATCGCTGATCGGTTATGGAGAAATCGTGATTATCGAGGACTCGGTGGGTGTTCGAATTACGGATTTCGGGTTGGAGGAGTGAGATTCAGGAATGGACATCGTTCGCCAATCGCTGGCTATCACGTTTGTCTTCGCGCTGCTGTGGACGGCAATATGGCTGCTGCGAAGGAAAGGCGGGGTCCGCATCGGGTCACGGAAATCAAACGGAGCGTGCGGGGTGCTTGAGTCGCGCGGAAAACTAGTGCTCAGCCAGCAGCATGTGATTCACGTGGTTCGCATCGGACAACAGGACCTGGTGCTGGCGTTGCATCCGGCTGGCGTCACGCTTCTGGCTGAGATTCCGGTAAAAGCTGAAGGCGAAACATGCGAATGATTCCGCTGGCAGTAGCCGCGTCGGGACTCTGGCTCGGGCCGGACTTGCTCGCACAAAACCAGAACCCACTTTCGGGGATTTCGCTGATCCAGTCCAAAGGCTCGGCATCCTTGAGCGCGCCGATGCAGATCATCGTGATGCTCACGTTCCTCACGATTCTGCCGGCGGTGATCATGTCGGTCACGCCGTTTCTCAGAATTACTGTGGTCCTGCATTTTCTGAGGCAGGCCTTAGGGACACAGGGAACGCCATCCAACCAGGTGCTGATCGGCCTCTCGCTGTTCCTGACTCTCCTGATCATGCAGCCGGTGGCGATGGACATGTATAGCAAGGGCTGGGAGCCTTTCGAGGGCGGACAGGTGACCTGGCAGCAAGCCTTCCAGGATGGCACCGCGCCGCTGAAGACATTTCTATCGCGGTATGTGCGCGAAAAGGACGTCAAGCTGTTTCTGGACGTCTCGCATACCGCGCCACCCAAGCGTCCGTCGGATCTTGGGCTAACGGTGCTGGTGCCGGCCTACATACTTTCGGAGCTGAAGACCGGGTTTCAAATCGGTGCGGTTTTATATCTGCCGTTTTTGGTGATCGACCTGGTGGTGGCCTCCGTAACGCTGTCCATCGGAATGATGCAGTTGCCACCAGTGATGCTTTCGGCGCCGTTGAAGATCCTTCTGTTTGTTCTTGTGGATGGCTGGAACCTGGTGGTGGGATCCCTGATCAAGAGCTTTTATTAAGGATGATAAGGAGCTTTTATTAAAACATGACTACTGCAATGGCGGTGGAACTCTTCCGTCACGCACTTTTAGAGACGTTCTGGTTAGCCCTGCCCATTCTCGCCATCGGATTCGTGGTGGGAATCACGGTCAGCTTGATACAAGTTCTGACGTCCATTCAGGACCCGAGCTTTGGAGCCGTACCGCGTCTGATTGCATTCTTGTTCGGACTGCTGCTGCTGCTGCCCTGGATGACGGCCAAGCTGATCTCCTACACCACCGTACTGCTCGGCGATTTCAGCCGTTATGCACGCTGACGTCACATTCAGCCTGTCGACGGTGTACGGCTTTCTCCTGGTGCTGGCGCGAGTATCCGGCGTGATCTTGTTTGTACCCTTACCGGGGTTTTCCGCCGGCCCCGACACCAGCCGCGTCGTGCTGGCACTGGCGTTGACCATGACGCTATCTCCGGTGTGGCCGACGCCGCTGCCGGACGGCCCGGTGCTGGGGCGTCTACTGGGATGGATCGGTGCGGAGGCGGCATTCGGCTTGACGATAGGAGTGGCCGTCGCGTTTTTATTGGAAGGAGTCCAAATGGGAGCCCAGGTGATCGGATTGCAAGCCGGCTACTCCTACGCGTCGACGGTGAATCCCGATACACAGGCCGACACCACCACGCTGCAGCTTCTTTCCCAACTCTTCGCCGGGAGCTTGTTTTTTGCATTTGGTTTCGATCACCAAGTGATTCGCATTATGGCAAAGAGCCTGGAATCGATACCGAGCGGAAGTTATGTTTTGAGCGGTTCGGCGGCAGAGGCGATCGTGCGGCTGGGCTCAGGGATTTTTTCGACTGGGCTGCAGCTGGCGCTTCCGGTGCTGGCTTTGATGCTTTTGCTGGACATCGCGTTTGGAGTGCTGGGCCGCCTGCACGCACAGCTGCAACTGATGTCGTTTTCCTTTGGGGTGAAGATGCTGGTGGGCATGGCATTTCTGAGCGGCGTAGTGAAATTTTACCCGGCCATTTTCGAAAAAGCGGGAGCTGCCACATTGGCTATCGCGCTGAGGCTGCTGACGCACTAAGATGGCGGAGCAGCGCGACGAAAAACCGACCAAACGCAGGCTGGACAAAGCCAGGAAGGAGGGGCAGTTTCCGTCGAGCCGTGAATTTCTGGCGGGACTGCAGTTCATGACGTTCGTGATACTGGTGGGCCTCGGAGGAGCGCATTTTCTTGAACGGGCCTGCGAGCTGGAGCGCTACATTCTGGCGGCAGCCTTCCGCGTTCAACTGACCCCGCATGAGGTGGTGAGCATCTACCGAACTACACTCGGTCACGTCTTCATGCCGCTGCTGTGGATGGGAGTGTGTCTGTCATGCGCGTCGTTAGCGGGTCAACTGGGCAGCACGCGGTTAGGACTCGCCTTCGAGAAGCTGGCTCCCGATCTGAAGCGGCTGAGCCCGCTCCAAAAGATCAAAAATCTGCCGCCGCAAAACATGGCGTCGTTCTTTCAAGCGCTAGTGTTCCTACCATTAATTGCGTTGGCAGTGTACACAATTGCCAGGGACAATCTGCTCGCTTTCGCGGGATTGTCCCGGGAGGGCATTTTGCCGGCGCTGCAGGTAATGGTCGCGGCCATCAAGGCTCTGCTGTGGAAAGCCGCGATTTTATTTGTGGCCATCGGTTGCCTGGACTTTTTGCGCGTCTATCGCCGCCACAACAAATCCTTGAAGATGAGCAAGCAGGACCTGCGCGACGAGATGAAGGAAACCGAGGGCAATCCGCAGATGAAGGGCCGCATCCGGCGCATCCAACGCGACTTGGCGCGCCGGAACATGATGAAGGACATTTCGAAGGCTACCGCGGTAATTGTGAACCCGACGCATTACGCAGTCGCGATTCGCTACGAAATGGACAGCATGGCGGCGCCGATGGTGCTGGCAAAGGGCAGGAATTATCTGGCGCGGCGAATTCGTGAAATCGCGATGGACCACCAGATTCCGATCGTCGAAAACCAGCCGTTGGCACAGGCGCTATACAAGTCCGCGGAGGTTGGGCAGGAAATACCGGCTCACCTGTATCGCGCAGTTGCCGAAGTGCTGGCCTACATATTCAAACTCATGAATCCGAGGAGGACTTAGGTGGCAGCCGCACGGGCTCCAGTCAAAAAAGAACGGGCCAAGGCCGCTGCCAGCCCACCGGTGGTGACGCCGCAGACGGGCTTCATTGCCAACTGGCGCGAGTTCGTCGTCCCCATCGGCGTACTGGGCATTGTAATGGCGATGATCACGCCGCTGCCGCCGTTCCTGATGGACGTTCTGATCAGCGCGAACATCACGCTATCGGTGGTTGTGCTGCTGGTCGCGCTCTACATCACCAAACCGGTGGACTTCAGCGTGTTCCCAACCACCTTGTTGTTAATGACGTTGTTCCGCCTGGCCTTGAACATTTCCTCCGCGCGCCTGATTTTACTCTATGGAAACACGGGGACGTCGGCGGCGGGCGATGTGATCCAGGCGTTCGGGGCATTCGTCGTGGGGGGCAATTACATCATCGGCGTGGTGATCTTTCTAGTATTGATCGCCATCCAGTATGTGGTGATCAATCACGGCGCNNCAGATGTCGGTGGATTCCGATCTGAATGCAGGCCTGATCGATGAGAATGAGGCCCGCGCCAAGCGCAAGATGCTGGCTAGCGAAGCGGAGTTTTATGGGGCCATGGACGGCGCTTCGCGCTTCACGCAGCGGGACGCGGTGGCATCCATTCTCATTACTTCCATCAACATCATTGCCGGTTTTCTGATCGGTGTACTCCAACATGGGATGGACTTGAAGCGGGCGCTCCAAACTTACACCATTCTCACCATCGGAGATGGCCTGGTGACAGTGATTCCGGCGCTAATGATTTCCATTTCCGGGGGCTTGATCATCACGCGTACCAGTTCGGAAACCAAACTGGGAGTCGACTTCCAAAAGCAAGTATTCAGCAACGCGCACCCCCTGCTGCTAGCTTCGGGGGTACTGATCGCGATGGCGGCCTTTCCGGGGCTGCCGAAGATTCCTTTCCTGGTATTGGGCGGCGGCGTGGGCGCGATGGCGTGGCGCATGCGGCAAAAAACTGCCACTGCCGAGAAGACAAAAGCGCCAGCCACCGCGCCCGCGAAGGAAAGCCTGGAAGGTCTACTGAAGGTGGAACCGCTGGCGGTAGAAGTGGGGCTTGGGTTGGTGCAACTGGTAGAGGGCGGACAGAATTCGCCGTTGCTTCGAAGAATCGCGAGCATCCGCCGGCAATTGGCGACCGAGCTCGGGTATATTCTCCCGCCGGTGCGCGTGACCGATAACCTGACGCTAAAAGCACGGGAATACTTGTTTTCGCTGAAAGGCGTGGAGGTTGCCCGGTTCGAACTGATGCATGGATGCGAGTTGGCTATTCATTCCGACGAGAAATCCGAGACGATCGAAGGAATTCCGACGCGCGAGCCAGCGTTCGGAATTGCGGCGGTGTGGATTGCGCCGGAGAACGTGGAAAAGGCACGTAAAGCGGGCTATACGATCGTCGACACGATCAGCATTCTCGGGACACACTTGGGTGAAGTTGTACGGCGGCACGCGCACGAGTTGTTCTCGCGGCAGGACGCCAAGGCAGTGCTGGATCGGGTGGCGGAAGACAGTCCGAGGCTGGTGGAAGATTTGGTTCCAAAATTGCTCACTCTGGCAGTGGTGCAGAAAGTCCTTCAGAACCTGCTGCGGGAGCGAGTGTCGATCCGTGACGCGGCCAGCATTCTCGAGGCGCTGGGAGAGGCAGCGCCGATCACCAAGAGTACTGTACTCCTCACGGAATACGTCCGGCAGGCGATCCGGCGGCAGGTGGTCAAACCGTTGCTGGATACGGCGGGTGATCTGACGGCGCATTTTCTGGACCCGGCAGTGGAACAGTCAATCGAATCGGCGGTGGAACACGCGGAGAATTCCAGTCACCTGAATCTTCCGCCTCAGCGAATTCGAGACATCCAGGAGCGAATCAAGAAGTGTTGCGGGCCGGTCGAAACGCCGGGGGTGCTTTTGACTAGCTCGGGCGCACGCTACTTCGTGCGGCAAATCACAGAGAGTATCATCCCGAATCTGACGGTGCTATCCCACAATGAAATACCCCCCGGGAATAGGATTGTATCCCTGGGTGCGGTGAACTAGGTTGCGGTGAATTAGGTCGCGGTGAATTAGGGAGAAGCTCAGCTCAGGGGAAGAACTAACAATCATGAGATTGAAATCATACTTCGCGGACACAATCGAGGAAGCCATCAGCCAGGCGCGGCGTGAGATGGGATCGGACGCGATGCTGGTGAATTCCAAGCGAAGCGGAACGGAGGCCCGGCATCTGGGGGCATACGAAGTGGTTTGCGCCGGGGAGATAGAAGCGCGACCCGACGACGGGGAGGGACGAAAACGTTCGGCCTCCGAGTCGCCGCCCATGGATCGTCTGTCGCAAGACGTGACGGAATTGAAGCAGCAGATGGAGCGACTAGCGCTAACGTTGGCGCGATCGGGGAGCGGGATGGCCGGCATCGCGTCGGACCCTGAACTATCGAGAGTCTTCGCGCAACTGACCGATGCCGATTTGTACGCGGATCTCGCGTATGAGGTCATCGGCAGATTGACTACGCCGGTGACTCCGGAAGCCCTCCGGAGAGAACTCGGGGCCTTGGTGAACATTGATTCGGAACTTGGTTGTCCGGGATCGAGGGCGCGCATGGTGGCAGTGGTCGGGCCGCCTGGCGCAGGCAAAACCACGACGCTGGTCAAGCTGGCGCTACAGCACGGGATCACCGCGCGAAAGCGTTTGCAGATCCTGACGCTGGACACTTATCGGATTGCGGCTGCCGATGAGTTGCAATCCTATGCGGCGATTCTGGGAATTGGTTGCGAAGTTTTGGAAACCACGGCGGCATTGGCCCGGGCGCTCGAGGAACATTGCAATAAAGATCTGATCCTAATCGACACTCCGGGACTCGCGCACGCCGACATGGACGGGTTTGAAGAGATGGCTCATTTCCTTTCGACTTATCCGGGCATGGACACGCACCTGGTACTTCCGGCGTCGATGCGAACCACCGATTTGAGACGGACGGCGCAGCGATATGAGACGTTCGGGCCGAAGAAACTGATTTTTGCCCGTCTAGATGAAACCGAAACCTTTGGCCCCATCCTGAGCCAGAGCGTGCGCATGGGAAAACCAGTCTCGTACCTGTCAAGAGGCCAGCGCATCCCAGAGGACCTGGAGGCAGCCACGCTGGACGTGATCCTCGACATGGTTTTGAAGGCGGTACCCGGTGAACAATCCAGGTTCGGAAGGGCGGCGGCATGAGAGCGCAAGGCACAGCGAAAGAACTCAGCAGCGGTTTAAAGAAATATCAGGTGCAGGACAGCGCGGCGGAAGAGCGGGAACGCTTGATTCTCGAGCATCTATCCCAGGTCCGTTTGATCGCCCGGCGGATTCACGAGAGGCTGCCGGAAAGCGTAAACCTGGACGACCTGATATCAACGGGCACCATAGGATTAATCGCGGCGATCGACCGGTTCGATCCCCGGCACAATGTAAAACTCAAAACCTACGCGGAATACAAAATACGGGGCGCGATCCTGGACAGTTTGCGAGGCCTGGATTGGGCGCCGCGTCAGCAACGCAAGCGTTCCAAGCAGATTGAAATGGCAATTTCGGCTGCTGAACAGCGGCTGCATCGTGCGCCTACGGAGGAAGAAATCGCTCAGCAGCTAAAGCTCACGCTGGAGGAGTATCACGAATGGCTGGTGGACATTCGGGGCGTCAACCTGGGGAGCCTGGAAGCCGCGTCACCGGATGACGCGGGCCGCAGCCTGCTGAAATACATTTCCGACGATGAAGAGAACTGGCCTTCGCATCTGCTCGAGAGATCGGAACTGCAAAGACTGCTCGCCGACGCCATCGAAAAGATGCCGTCCACCGAGCGCACCGTGATCAGCCTGTACTATCACGAAGAGCTGACTCTGCGTGAGATATCGAAGGTTGTAAATCTGCATGAATCCCGGGTGTCGCAGCTGAAATCCCAAGCGATTCTCCGTTTGCGCACCTACATGCAAAAACGCTGGCCGATGGAGAAAGGCGCTTAGCCGTGGCGGACAAAAATGCGGCGCCAGTATGGCTGTCGGAGGAATTGGCGCGCCAGCTGACGAACGTCATGGAAGCCATGATGGGCGAAGCGCCGCTTGTCACCTTCGTACCGCACGAACTTTCCGCACCGGAACTGGAAGGCGGTGACGACGCACTGTTGTGGTGGGAGCAACGGTTCAGCGTGGGCTCCGGTACGTTGATGTGGGTGGGGGCCAAGCGTCAGAGTTGGGAAGAAATCGGGAACCGGATACTGAAGAGCGCCGGCGTTGATGACGGCGACTCCGATAGCATACGAAGCACCTATCTCGAGATTGTAGGTCAGGCCCTATCGGGGGTCGCAAGCGCACTTGCCAGTCGAGCCCGCGCGGACGTTGCGTGCACGGACGGCCATGAGGCTGTGCCGCCGGGTTCCGGCGGCGGAACGAGTTGCTCGTTTGAGATCGGCGTTGGGGATCAGACGATTCCGATTATTGGTGTGTTCAGCAAGACGCTGATGGATTTGCCCGATAGCGCAGCGCAGGCCGATACGCCGAAGCGAGCTGATCCTCCCGCGAAGCCGGCGCCCGGAGCAACCAAACCCACCGCAATCGATCTGCTGCTGGATGTTGAACTGCCGGTGAGCGTGTCTTTTGGACGGGCCCAACTTCCGTTGAAAGACGTAATCAAACTGACCACGGGGTCCATTGTGGAATTGAACCGCGCCATTTCCGAACCGGTGGACGTAATCGTCAACAATTGCGTGATCGCGCGCGGCGAGGTGGTAGTGGTGGAAGGGAATTTCGGTGTGAGGATCCGCCAAGTGATCAGCCGCCAGGAGCGGCTCAGAACATTATACTGAGGCCAAGCCATGCTCGAACGATCTCTTATCCTAGTTGGTTCCTATGCGTTCCAGGCGGCAGGCGCAATCGTATGCCTGCTGGTGTTTCTAGCGCTCAAAAGAGAGCTGCACGAATTGCGTTCGCGGATAACCAGGTTGGATTTCACGCTCCGGCTGGACGCGATGAACGATCGGTTGCATGAGGCCGAGGAGCGCGCCAGCATACCAGCGGCTCCAGTGCCGGCGAGGCGGAGCGTGAATCTCAGCAGACGCAGCCAGGTGATTCGCCTATCGCGGCGGGGTGAGCCTGTTGAGACGATTGCGGCCACGTTGGGCCTTCCGCGCCGTGAAGTGGAGTTGCTGCTGAAAGTGCACCAGGCGGCGGCCGCGAGTGTTGGTGGGTCTACATCCTGACGTCGTGCACCGCCCGTGTGCGCGGGACAATTCTCTCGGAATGGTCCTCAATAGTAACGGTCACGCTGGTCTCGTGGCGATCGCGCATTAGTTCGACCGGGAATGACTTCTTGGAACTCGCCGAGTGAATGGCGCTCACCAGTTCGTTCGGCGTGGTTACCGTGGATCCGTCCACCTTGGTAATGACATCACCGGCTTTAATACCGGCCTTCTCGGCGGCTGTGTCCTTCGCGACGGAGCGAACCAGCACTCCGTCCTTGACGCCGAAGTACGCCGCCAGTTGCGACCCGAGTGACTCCGCTTCAACGCCCAGCACGGGGCTGCGCCAGGTGGTAAAGATCTGCGGCATGTCGGGAAGGTGCATCTCTGGCATGTTCATCTCAAAGTTCGGCATGACGGTGGCCAGATTCTTGAGCTTACGCGTTTGCACCGTGGCAGCGACGGCCTGGGTGACACCGTTGCGGCTGATGAGCAGCTTGACCTCGCGGGCGGGCGGAGTCTCGCGGACCAGCCGGCCGAACTGCTCCATGCCTTCCACACGCTGGCCGTTGTATTCAAGAACAACGTCTCCGGATTTTAAGCCTGCTTTTTCAGCGGGACTGCCGTCTTCCACGCGCGTGATTTCGACGCCGTACGCTTCCTTGAGCTTCAGCTCGCGCGCGCGTTCGGTGCTGATCTCGCAAAGATTCACCCCCAGGTAAGTTCCACCCGAGAGTAGGCCGGCCGAGCCGTTGCGGAACTCGAAAATCTGCGGGGTTCCGGAATCGGGAGGCGCGAGCTGAACCACCTCAATCTGCTGGGCGCCAAGCGAGGCCGCAAACAGCACCGTCGCCGAAATGAATCTATACATACTAATCACCTCAAAACCCATTACCTCAAAAGTCTACTTCTCGCGGCGCAGATAAATTGTGCCGCCGTTCACGTTGATACGCAAAACCGGACCGCCCCCGTTCAGAGCGCCCTCGGCCAGCACGGGGCTTGCGCCGGGCAGGCTACCCGCCTTTACGCGAATCTCCTTGAAATCGGAAATAATCCTGCCTGTCGCGCCACCCGAATCGTTCCTGGCTAGAACCGTCAACGGTACATTGGACGCAATGAACACGGTGATGTCACCAGCGTTGGTGCTCAGCATGGAATCCTGTATCCGATTTCCAGAAAGCAATTCGGCCATTATGCTTCCCGCGGCAGTGGAAGCGCGCAGAGCGCCCCACACATTGCGGAGCCGGATGGTACCGGAGGCGGATTCGCAACGAACGCCGTTAGCGGCATTCACCTGAATGGCTCCGGCTGAACTTTCGGCAGTCACGGCCCCGTCAGCTTGCTGGACTTCGATCAAACCAGCCGCAGTGCGGGCAAAGACGGTGCTCGAGGCGCGGTCGATCCGAATGTTGCCGCCGGCAGTGGCGGCGTGCACCGGGCCCACGGCCTGATGAACGAAGACCTCGCCGCCGGCCGTATCCAGCCAGGATTCACCACCCGCGCTCTGCACGCGAATCACGCCGGCGCCGGAATAACATCGCACGCTCCCGCCCACGTCGCCCACCTGGATGTCGCCACCGCCGGTTCGGACTTCGGCTTTTCCCTTGATGCGGTCCACCAGCATGCGTCCGCCGGCCGAGCGCGCCTGAAGTTCGCCGTCAAGATCCATGGCTTGCACATTACCGCCGCGCGTTTCTATCCACACCTGTTGCAACGACCGAGGCACGGTGACAGATAACTCGGGGCCCTCCGAGATATTCGCGGGAGGCGTGACGGTCAAGCGTAGCCAACCACTCTGGGTCCGGGATCTCACATCGAATTCGTGCAGCAGCGCTTCAGCTTCCCGCTCACTGCCCGCGCGAACCCGGAGCTTGAGTTTGTAAGTGACTCTCTCACCGCTATCGCCCTGCAACACCACATTACCGACAGTATCCAGACGAAAGCGTTCCAGAGGAGACGCAGTAGCTGCGCCGTTGATGGTCTCCACCCANNTGGATCCTTAATATGTCTCCGCCGATGCGTTCATGTCATGCAGCGCCCGTTGGCAGCGCATCCGGATATATCCGTTCTGTTCTTTTCCCATTACCTCTTGGAAAACGCCCATCATGGAATCGGCGTGGTGCTGGATCAGCAAGTCGATCACCTGCGTGCGAACTCCGGGGCAATCGTCCTTCAGCAGAACTTTTGCGAGCGTCTTTCTTGTTTCCGGATCGTCAGCAAAGTCTTTCAAGCCGTCCAGCGCCTTGAGCCGGACGCCGGCGTTCGAATCATGCTGCACGACATCCAGCAGCGCGCTTCGCACTTCGGCCGACTGCGGCTGGTTCTTCAGCAGGTTGACAGATTCCACGCGCAGGCCGGCGTCCGACGGGTCTTTCGCGGCCGTGAGCAGCAGGCGCTGAATGGACTGATCTTCGAGGGTGCCGGAGAGAGTACGCTGCGTTGTTTCATCGACCACGATCTGTACTTTTCCGGAACCCATCGGTTCCACGTAACGAACGCGTGAACTAGCGGGAGCAATCAAGCCAGCGTCGGTGTGTAACGATCCGAGGAACGAAGCAGGAGTAACGCGCGCGCCAAAGAATCCGATCACGAGCATCGCGAGCGCGCCAAGGGGCTGCATGATACCGGGCGCGAAGTGGAAGTTTATGGTGAAGCCCTGGCGGATTTTATCCCAGAATCTGGCGCGTTCAGGCGCCACATGTTCCAGCCGCTGGCGCAACTGAGCGCGGCAATCTGCCAGCAACTCCGCGCTTGGAACTATTTCAGCGGCGTCGAGCGATTTGAACAGAAGCTTCTCGCGCGCAAGCGCATCGCGGCAGGCGTCGCATTCGTCAATGTGTACTTCCAGCTGTTCTTCGTCCTCGAAGGAAAGTTCGCCGTAGAGGAACAGCGGCAACGTCTTTCTAGCATCCTCACATTTCATACAAAATCTCCTAAGGCAGCGCGCATTTTCTGCGTGGCCCGGAACAGGCAATTCTTGGCGGCCTCCTCAGAGGTGCCCAACATATCTCCAATGGCGCGGAGGCGCAGACCCTGATAATGTCTCATTTCGAAAACGGCCCGCTCGCGCGGCGTCAAACCGTCCAGAACCTGCCGGATTCTAGCCCGAAGCTGCAGGCTGAGAAGCTGGCGCTGCGGATTTCCGTGAGCTCGAGATTCTTCCACCGTATCCATGCGATCCAGAAATCCTTCACTGGTCTCCACCACCGTGTCCTCTTCACGCCGCACTCTGCGCTTCCGGAGCGCGTCCAGGCACAGATTGGTGACAATCCGGTACAGCCAGGTATGAAAGCTGCAGTCAAATCGAAATGTATGCAGGTTCTTGAACACCCGCAAAAACGCCTCCTGGTAAATATCGTTGGCGTCCTCGGGCGACCGAAGCAGATTCATGGCCAACCGCAGGACGTTCTGATCGTACAAGCGCACCAATTGCTCGAAGGCGCGCTGATCGCCCCTTTGAGCTGCCCTAATCAGCTCCGGTTCGTCCATTCTAAGGGCCGCCTGGGCCACTGTCGCCTGCAACACCTTGATAGACGAAGGATAAACAAAAACGTCACGAGGATGCGGAGCGGTTAGCCGGCCAATTCGACTTCAATTTTCTTGGCGGCCTGGTCGAGTTTCAGGATTCGGAAAGTGCGGATTTGTCCGGCGCGGACCGGCTCCGGCCCGCTGGATTTCGCCGCCGGCGAGCCCTGCTTCCATTTGGCTGAAAGCATGGCGGTTAGTGACGAGAGATCGGCCGCGGGGGCGGGCTGAGGGGCAGCTGCGACTTCTTCGGCGCGCTCGGGTAGCCGGCACTCCGCGAAGACGCCTTCGCCCAACTCCACCTTGGCTTGGCCACGGGCGGCTTCAACGATCCGTCCAGTGACCGTTTCGCCAGCCTGGTGCTCGCCGATATATTCGTCGGCGGTGGTGGGTTCCAATTGCTTGATTCCCAGTTTGATGCGGCGCCGTTCCTGATCAAGCTCAAGCACCACGGCGCGGACCTTTTGGCCCGCCGTGACGGCCTCGCGCGGATGGTTCAGGCGTTTCTCGCGCGTGATATCGGAAATGTGGATCATGCCCTCCAGGCCGTCGCCCAAAGTGACAAAGCAACCAAAGTTGGTGAGGCTCGAGACCGGGCCTTCCACGATGTTTCCGGGAGCGTACTTGCGCGCAGCCTCCTCCCACGGATCGCCCAAGGCTTGCTTGAGGCCAAGCGAAATGCGGCGCTCCGCGGCGTTAACACCCAGCACCAGCGCCTCCACGCTTTCCCCGGGCTTCAGCACGTCGCTGGGCCGCTTGATCTTCTTCGACCAGGACATTTCAGAAATATGGATCAAGCCGTCGAGACCGGGCGCGAGTTCGATGAACGCGCCGAAATCGGTCAAGCGGGATACTTTACCCTGCACGCGCTGGCCAACCTGGAAATTCTCGCTGGCGAGAGTCCATGGATCCGGCGTGAGTTGTTTCATGCCGAGCGAAATGCGGCGAGTTTCCGGGCTGATCTTGAGGATCTTGACTTCCACCGAGTCCCCCGGATTCACGAAGTCGGACGGTTTCGCGACACGGTGCCAGGCCATGTCGGTGACATGCAGCAAACCGTCCAGGCCGCCCAGATCGACGAAGGCGCCGAAATCGGTGACGCTGCGAACGGTGCCGCGTACTACCGCGCCTTCCGCCAGTTCAGCGAGCCGTTTTTG
>PMUN01000089.1 GCA_003166875.1 Bryobacterales bacterium
TGAAGTGCGAAAGCTCACATTTCGATATCGGCGAGCTTCGGAAAGATCTCGCCGGCCGCATTGCCTGGGCCAAGGAGGTCGGTATGACGCAGATGTTCGTGCCGAGTCTGGATGGGCCGAAAAACCCGACCATGGATGACGTGAAAAAGGCCGCTGACGAATACAGCAAGATGGGCGAGCACACCGCGAAGGCCGGCATCCAGCTCGGCTTACACAACGAGAATTTTGAACTCACCACGGTAGATGGCAAGCGCACGTATGACATATTGCTGGGGCTTTTCGATCCGAAGCTGGTGAAGTTTCAGTTCCAGTGCTCAACCATCAGCCAGGGTTACGACGCAGCCGAATACTTCACGAAGTACCCCGGCCATTTCATTTCGATGCACGTGCAGGACTGGAATGCGCAGACCAAAAAGACCGTGGCCGTCGGACAGGGATCGCTCGACTGGAAGAAGATCTTCACCGCTGCGAAAACGGGTGGTGTAAAGAATTACTTCGTCGAAATGAACCTCGATCTGATGAAGGCCAGCGTACCGTACCTGCGCGATTTGCAGGTAGCCTGACGCACCCGGCAATCCTTTTGCGCGTACCCATATAGCAGTCGGGGGTATAGGTTATTACACGCTGTTAGCTCACGAATTGGGATTCTTCTCGCCCTTCTGGCCCTTCCGATGTTTCCGCAGACCCAGCCGCAGCCTCACGCGGGTTGGAAGCTGGCTACTGGTGGCGAGGATCTCATCGCCAACGGATACTGGGATACGCAAGCCGAAGCCAGCGCGCCGATCACAATCCAGGTAAAGGGCGGCGTCCTCACGGCCAACACTCCGGCCGGATACCTCGGCGTACCGAACGTGCTCGCTTCCCGGCTCCAAACCACGGGCGATTTCGGGGTAATTGGAACCATCCAAACCGCTCCTGGAATGAACGGACTGATCACGCTGACGGGTTCCTTGAACACTGGCGCCCTGGGCTGGCAGGGAATGACGGAGATCGAGTTTGGCGTCGACAACAACGGCAACTATGTTTTTGCCTACTGGAACGGAACGCAAGCAAATCCGGTGCTGTATCAAACGCTTAAGAATGCCCCAGCCACGGCTCCTACAGGGACGGTGACCATGGAAATGCTGCATCAGGGGAAGCAGTTCTTCCTTTATTTCAACGGCACGCCCTACGGCCCCATTGCCGACCCTGGTTTGTTCACTCTAGGCTTCATGATTCCTGGGATCGAACTATTTCCGGGTCAGCAAATGAAGCTCACGCAATTCGCGTTCGAAGTTCCGTCGAACGATACCACAGCGCAAGTATACGCGCCCATGGGCCAGATTTCCTACGTCCATCCAGGCGATTCTCTGGGCTCCCTGGCAGCGATTACGGGACGCTTGTTCGGCGATGCCGAGAGCGGCGTGCAACTCGCTTTGGCGCGCAATAGCGCCAGTTCTATCGGTCCTGTCGGCGTTACCGGCGGCGCACCCGATCCGGCGTATGAGTCCGGCGTGATGGGGAACTTCAATCTACTCACGGCCGCCAGCATGTACTATACCGAGACCGAGATCGCCCAAGGCGAATTCACGTTCAGCGACGGCGACGCCATGGTGGCCGTCGCCGAAGCCAACGGAATACCCGTCCATTGCCATCACCTGATAGGCCCCAATATTTATATTCCGGGCTGGGTAAAGAACGGAAACTTCACCGCCGCGCAGCTCACCGAAATCATGAATACCCATATCCAGACTGCGATGGGCCACTTTAAGGGCAAGTGCGCCTCCTGGGATGTGATTGAGGAGGCGCTGAATCCGGACGGTACCGTGGACACCTCCACCGACAATGTGTGGGGCAATATCATCGGGCCCAGCTATATCGATACTGCGTTTCAAACGGCTCGCCAGACGGACCCCCACGCGAAGCTGTATTGGAACGATGGGGGCATTGAGAACCAGACACCTAAGGCCATGGGGCTATACACAGTGCTTTCCGGCATGCTGCAGCGCGGCACGCCCATTGACGGAGTGGGTCTGGAAAGCCACTTCACTCCCGATTTAGGTCTGCTCTATTCTCCCGACCTCGCCAGCATGGTAGCCAATATGGCGCAGCTGACAAAGATGGGGTTGAGCGCAAGGATCTCGGAACTGGACGTGCGCATCGCCTTGCCGGCGACGAGCTCTGAATTGGCCGATCAGGCGACGGCCTTCAGTATCGTCGTACAGGCGTGTCTGAATAGCCCGAACTGCGTCTCGATTACGAGTTGGGGAGCGGACGATACCACATCGTGGATTGCCAACTCCGGTTACTTTCCCGGCTACGGCGCGGCCACATTGTTCGATGTTAATTTCCAGCCGAAGCCCGCCTACACCGCCGTCATGGACACGCTGCGGACCGCGGCGCAGGCCGTTACCACCGCGCCGACTCTGACGGCCACGGCAATTGTGAACGCGGCCAGTTATGCAAAGAACGGTGTGGCTCCAGGTGAGATCGTCACGCTCTTTCCGAACCACGTTGGTCCCTCCACACTGACCGGTACCGGCTTGGACGCTTCCGGAAAAGTCTTGACCGAGGTGGCCGGGACGCGAGTATTGTTCAGCGGAATTGCGGCGCCTATAATCTACGCGGCCAAGAATCAAGTGGCGGCTGTCGTTCCTTATGAATTGGCGGAGAGTGACTCGACCCAGGTCCAAGTGGAGTATAACGGCATCTTTTCCATCGCCGTAACGGTGCCGGTACTTCGATCCGTGCCCGGCATTATCACCACGAATTCCCAGGGTACCGGACAAGCGGTCGCGCTGAATCAGGACGGCAGTGCTAACTCAGCCGCGAATCCGGCAGCGCGCGGGACAATCGTCACGCTGTACGCAACAGGGGAGGGCCAACGAAATCCTCCAGGGGTAACAGGCGCCCTACCCGGTGCCAACGACGCTCCAGTGCTGCCCGTCAGCCTGACGGTGGGCGGCGCGACGGCAAATCTCACTTACGCGGCTTCTGCGCCGGGATTTATCGGAATGATGCAAATCGATCTGACGGTTCCGCAGTCGGCTCCAACAGGCGCGTCTATTCTGCTGGTGCTGACCGTCGGTGCGGCACAAAGCCCTACCGGTGTCACGATCGCGGTGAAGTAGCCCAGCTACAACAACGCCGAGGTCAGCTCCTCAAAATTGCGCGGCGTCACCAACTGAAACCGGACGGAAAGCCGGGTAAATCCACGGAGCACCCGATTTAGCTCGTCGGTGGGGATTTCAGGGCTGGCGAGAAAGATGCTCCCGGATGATATTCGATACGGCAGCACTCTCCAATCGCGAACAACGTGCCGGGGCAAAGCTCGCGCCACTTTTCGGCTGACCGCTTGCGGTTCCAACCGGCCAAGCGGCAGGCTCTGTTGTAAACTCAATGCCTCGTACAGGTCGTCCTCGCTGATCTTTCCGAGTTGCACCAGGTATTGCCCCAGCCGGACGCCCGACGGCTGACGGGCGAGCGCCCGCTCCAAATCGTGCTCGGACACATAGCTGGAACCCACCAGAATCTCGCCAAGCTTGCGCTTATGCTCCATCAAAGCATTCCGGGATGGATAGGCGTGCTCGGTCTTCAGCCAGACCAGCGGTTCATGGCGGAGGCGGGAGCGAAAATATCGCCATAAGGCTTGCCCTGTGGCAACGGAGTTGATCCAGTTCGAGCAGACCGTTCGCAGCGGCACTCCCAGGGCGAAGAGTGGTCCATATAAACGCGTAACGCAACCCATCCGGACGCTGGTTTGAATGATTTGGATCAGCAGAGTTGCCAGTAACAGCGCCGGATGCAGCGTCCACTTGCCAAGGTCCCATGGAATGCCGGCCAGCCTGGAAAAGATCCACGTGAGCAGCCCGTAGGCGAACAAAAAGTTGGTGAGCAGGCTGAGCGGATTTCCCAATAATCCTTTGCGGTCGCGCCAAAACCAGTAGACCTGAGGCAGATTGCCGCGCCAGCCGTGCCGCTCCCAGCTCTGCAGCGCGATTCCCATGATCCAACGGGTGCGCTGCCGGATGGCGGATCGCGCGCGCCGCGGGAAGAACTCGCGCGTGGCGACGAAGGTCGATTGACGGCCTCTCGCGATAGGCAGAAAGAGCTGCCGGGAACCCAGCTTGTGCAGCCGCAGCCCGTTCTCGTAATCTTCGGTGAGACAGGCTGGCTCGAAAACCAGGTTGTGTTCCGCGCTGGCCAGCTTTTCGAGAGCTTCGCGCGTGAATCCGGTGCCGACACCGTTCGAAGGAACGAAGCTGCCCATGTACTGGCGCGCTGGCATGTCTTTGATCTGCCATTCGGCGAATTCGTCGCAATACATTCCGTGCACCCAATCGCGCAGCGGCGTCGGCAGCGGCAACACCGGAATCTGAACCATGTCGAATTCATCCGAGTAGGCGTTGATCTGTGAAAACGCTTCAGGATGGATCAGATCCTCGGCATCGTGTGTCACGATTATTTCGAACCGAATCTCGTGATGCTCCTCATAGAGCAGCATCCGTTGAAAGATCCAGTTCAGGCAATCGGCTTTGGAAGTGGGACCGTCATGCGGGCAGATGGCGAGGTGCACGTTGGGAAAACGCGCCTCCAGCTCGCGGACCGCGCTCAGCGTGGGATCGTCATTCGGATAGGCGCCGATGAAGAAGTGGTAATTGTCGTAATCGATCGCGGCGACGTTGTGCTCCACCATCCCAGCGATCACCTGATATTCGTGCCACAACGGCACAAACACCGCAATGTGTTTCTCAATGTTCGATTCGGACGGTTTCGGCCGCGACGTTCCGCGCGCCCAGGCCCACAAACAAATGGCGTTCAGCGCCAAGTCGTCGAGCCCGCTGATCAGGACAGCCAGCGCCGCCGGAAAGAGACAAGCCGCGACCCAGGCGTCCGCGTGGGACAACCAGGATGCAACAATCGCTATCAAGAGTGCTAGTGCCCGGCTATGCCCAAAGTTCTTAGGCGCATTTTGCCGTCCCCTTGCTTACGCGCGGGGTTCGGAAGGATGCCTCATGTTTAGAGAGTGTTACCGGCCCACGTCCGAGTGAAGCTCCCGAACCCACCTGGACCGCGAGCATACAAGCGACTGATCCAAGCGCGAGTGCGCCAGCGTTTCTGCCGGCTCTGTTTAAGATCCCTGAGGCGCCGTATTGTGGGTCAGCCAAAAGTCCTTGAGAGCTTTGACCATGTCATCCAGTTTGCTCGCCTCGGATGGCTTGATCAGATACGCGTTAGCGCCCAGACGGTAGGCGGCTGCGATGTCGGCGTCTTGTCCGGATGCAGTCAACACGACTACCACCAATGCCGGGCCCGCCTGCTGACGGATCCATTTAAGTACCTCCAGACCCATCACGTATGGCAACTTCAAATCCAGCAGGACCAGGCAGGGCACTGGAAATTTTTCGCGGTCGACGAATTTGCCAGTGCCCTTCAAGTAGTCGATTGCCTGCTGCCCGTCGCAGGCTATTTGAATGGGGTTCATCACTCCCACCTTCCGCATGGCGTGTTGCAGCAAGAACACGTCGTTCTCGTCGTCTTCGACCTGGAGAATCGGTTTCGTAACTCATCCTTTCTTTAGCTGAATCCAGAAGTTGCTGCCTTTACCCAGCGCCGATTCAAGGCCGATCTCCGCGCCCATGCGTTCGACGGCCTTGCGCACGATGGCCAGGCCGATGCCGGTTCCCTCGTACTCGGTGGCGGGATGAATCTGCTCGAAAAACCGGAAAATTCGATGGTGATTTTCTGGGGCAATGCCGATACCATTGTCTTTAAACCACACTCGAATCGAAGCGTCGTCAATCGCTTCCGCCGAAACCTCGACCCGTGGCGTGGTTCCGGGCGAAGCAAATTTCACGCCATTGGTCAGAAGGTTAGAGACGCATTGCGCTAAAAGCGCCTGGTTCGCCATGACATTCGGCAGCGTGCCTTGGATTTGAATCTCCGGTATGATGGCTTGCCCGTACGGGAGGGTCTCCGCAATGTCGCGCACCAGGCGGTCCAAATCCACCGGCTCCATCGGCGGCTTGGCGTGGAGAATTCTAGTGAAGCTCAAGACATCCCTTATGAGGCGATCGAGCCGGGCGGCCGAGCGCATGATCCGGTAAAGATAATCGACCCCTTGTTCATCCAGCTTGCCGGCGTATTCATCCACAAGAAATTGAGCGAAGCTTTGCATAGCCCGCAAAGGCGCCCGCATGTCATGCGACACGCTGTAAGAAAATGCTTCCAGGTCACCGATGGTTTCGCGAAGCTGGGCGGTACGTTCAGCGACCACCCGTTCCAGTTCCGCCGCATGATTGGCTAATTGGACTTCGGCATCGCGAAGGGCCTTTTCCATCCGCCTGCGCTCGGTGATGTCGCGGATGTTACATTGAATGACTTTCCGGCCGTCCTCCCCATATACGTTGCTGACGAATTCCACTTCGCGGCGCTGGCCTTGTTTGTTCTGGAGCGGCAAATTTTCGTAGCGGATGAAGGAGTTCTGCCGCAATTGCAGAAATGCCGCTCTGCTGGCGGCTTCATCCTTGAGCAGGCCGATTTCCCAGAGTTCCTTGTCCAGCAATTCTTCCCGCGGAAAGCCCAATAATTCCGACATGAACGGATTGGCGTCAGTGATTTTTCGCGTGTCGGGGTTGAGAATGAGTATCCCGTCCCGGGCCGCTTCAAAGAGACGGCGGTACCGAATCTCGGAAGCCAGCAGGACGGCTTGCGACTCCGTCCGTTCCGTGATGTCATTGATGAACAGGACAATTCTCTGAATGGCGTCCACCTGGCGCCCGCTCAATAGCATCGTGCGGCGCCCGATGGTTTCAAACTCGTGCGTCACTTCGAAGTCCTTAAAAGAACTGTGCTGGGGCAGAACGCCCTCTAAGAATGTGCGCAGCTTGGGAATGTTCCACTGGCCGTTGCCCAGCTCATACACCAGGCAATTCTCGGTCTGCGCCTGGGAGACGTGAAAATGTTTGTAGAAGGAGTCGTTCGCCGTTCTTACACGCAGGTCCTGATCAAGGACCAACAGCGGCGCAACCATCTCGACAATAGCTTTGGCGTAATCGCGCTCTTGCTTTAACGCCTGCTCGGCGCGTTGCGCGCGGGTTCCAATCCGCATTACTATACCCCGGATTCAGTGGCGCGCAACCACGGGGCCGTTGGGCCTGAACCGGTGTCCCTTTGGTGAATAACGGCTCTTAGAGAGCCCGGGGTGCCACCTACCACATCTTTTAGAAGTGTTTAAATTATAACACACAGGCCGTTTATCGAACACTCCCTCCGAACGCGCGGGACAAAGGCAAAGGCATTCTGGGAAACTCGCCGAGCTTTGCACTCGATTTCAGTTAAGGTAGCGCTTATGCGGGTCCGCTCTACGACAAGCTGGCGTGGATGAAATCGCGATTCATGCGAGCGATCACTTCCAGCTTTATTTCTTTCGGACACACCGCTTCACATTCGCCGATGTTCGTGCAGCTCCCGAATTGTTCCGCGTTAAACTGCCGCACCATACTGAGCGCCCGCTGATGCCGCTCGGGCTGGCCCTGCGGCAGCAGTCCCAAGTGGGCGATCTTGGCGCCCGTGAATAACGCCGCGGAAGCATTCGGACAAGCTGCCACACAAGCTCCGCAACCGATACAGGCGGCCGCGTCCATGGCATGATCCGATGCGTCCTTCGGGACCAGAATCACATTGCCATCCGGCGCGCTGCCTGTTGGAACACTGATGTAGCCTCCGGCTTCGATGATCCGATCGAAGGCGCTGCGGTCCACCACCAGGTCCTTGATAATCGGAAACGCCTTGGCGCGCCAGGGCTCGACGTACAACTCGTCGCCGTCCTTGAAATGGCGCATACTGAGCTGGCATACCGTAGTGGCAGCCTCGGGACCGTGCGCGATGCCGTTGATCATGAATCCGCAAGAGCCGCAGATTCCTTCCCGGCAATCGTGCTCGAACGCAATGGGCTCCTCGCTCTTGAGAATCAGCTCCTCGTTCACCACATCCAGCAATTCCACCATTGACATGTCCGGATTCACGTCGTTCGCTTCATAACGCACCATTCGCCCGGCTTGAGCCGGATTCTTCTGGCGCCAGACATGCAGGACCAGTTTCACTTGTAGCTCCGCTGGCTGGGATGCACATATTCGAACGTCAACGGCTCCTTGTGCAGCACCGGCACTTGATCCGCTCCTTGGTATTCCCACGCCGCCACATAACTGAATTCTTCGTCGTTTCGTTGTGCTTCGCCGTCGGCCGTCTGATACTCCTCGCGGAAGTGGCCGCCGCAGGATTCCTTGCGATGCAGCGCATCCAGACACATCAATTCGCCCAGCTCGAAGAAATCCGCTACCCGGCCGGCTTTCTCCAGCGATTGATTCAAATCATCGGCGCTTCCGGCAACCTTCACGTCTTTCCAGTATTCTTCGCGCAGCTCGCGAATCTGTCCGATCGCCGATTCCAAGCCCGCCGCGGTGCGCGACATTCCGCAATCGTCCCACATGATTTTTCCCAGCCGGCGGTGGAACCAATCCACGGTGCGGCGTCCCTGAACTCCGAGCAGCCGCGCGGTCAGCTCCGCCACGCCGGCCTCGGCGCTCGCAAATGCCGAGTGGCTGGCGTCAACTTTGTCTAGCTTGGTTCTCGCGATGTAATCACCCACCGTGTAGGGCAAAACGAAATAGCCGTCCGAAAGCCCTTGCATGAGCGCGCTGGCGCCCAGGCGATTGGCGCCGTGATCGGAGAAGTTGGCTTCGCCCGTCACGAACAGCCCAGGGATGGTGCTCATCAGGAAATAATCCACCCACAGGCCGCCCATGGCGTAATGCATAGCGGGATAAATGCGCATGGGAACCTTATACGGATCTTCATCGGTGATGCGCTGGTACATTTCGAACAGATTGCCATAGCGTTCGCGAATCACGTCTACACCGAATTGCCGGATCGCATCCGAGAAATCCAAGTAAACGCCGAGGCCGGTTTCCCCCACGCCGCGGCCTTCGTCGCAAACTGCTTTCGCATTGCGGGATGCCACGTCGCGCGGGACCAGATTGCCGAAGCTCGGATAGCGCCGCTCTAGATAATAATCACGCTCGTCTTCCGGAATCTGATTGGGCGGCCGTTTGTCTTTCGCTTTCTTCGGCACCCATATGCGGCCATCGTTCCGCAGCGATTCGCTCATCAAAGTCAGTTTCGATTGATACTCGCCCGACACTGGAATGCAGGTGGGATGGATCTGCGTGAAGCAAGGGTTGGCAAACGCCGCGCCATGCTTGTACGCGCGCCAGATGGCCGTGCAGTTCGATCCTTTCGCGTTCGTGGAAAGAAAGTAGACGTTGCCGTAGCCCCCTGTGGCGAGAACCACCGCGTCGGCCGCGTGCGATTCTATCCGGCCGCTCACCAGGTTGCGCGTCACAATGCCGCGCGCGTTGCCGTCCACCACCACCAGATCCAGCATCTCCGTGCGCGGGAACATCTGCACGCGTCCGGAATCCACCTGCCGCTCCAGCGCCTGATATGCTCCCAGCAACAGTTGCTGGCCGGTCTGGCCCCGCGCGTAGAACGTCCGCGAAACCTGCGCGCCGCCGAACGACCGGTTGGCCAGCGTGCCTCCATATTCGCGCGCGAACGGAACGCCCTGCGCCACGCACTGATCGATAATATCCACGCTGATTTGCGCCAGGCGATAGACGTTCGGCTCGCGCGACCGGAAATCGCCGCCCTTTAGCGTGTCGTAGAACAGCCGGAACACGCTGTCGCCGTCACCGTGATAATTCTTAGCGGCATTGATGCCTCCTTGTGCCGCAATGCTATGCGCGCGGCGCGGGGAATCCTGGAAGCTAAAACACTTCACGTTGTAGCCCAGCTCGCCCAAGGTGGCCGCCGCCGAAGCCCCCGCCAAACCCGATCCCACCACGATGATGGTGTGTTTGCGCTTGTTGGCCGGGTTCACCAACTTCATTTCGAAACGGGCTTGATCCCACAGCTTCTCGATGGGACCGCTCGGGGCTCTCGAATCCAGCAGCATCTATTTCACCAGCCCTGCCATCACGGAAACGGGGATGGAGATGTTCCCCGCCGCGATCAGAATTGCAACCACTGCCGCGGCCCGTTTCAGCGCCAGCGTGTAGCGCGGCGGATGAACGCCCAACGATTGAAACATGCTCCACAATCCGTGATAGAGGTGCATGCATAGGAGCGCCATCGCCAATATGTAAAACGCCGACACCAGCGGAAGCTGGAAACTGGCCACCACGTTCGCGTAAACATTCCCCTCCTGGAACGCTGGATTCACCGTTCCGAACGTGAAATCCAAGAGGTGATAAATCACAAAGGCCAGGATGATGGGGCCGCTCCAGTACATGGTGCGCGACGCATAGGATGACCCGGCCGCCTTCTTTTTGATGTAAGCAGTCGGGCGCGCCGCATTGTTTCTCAACGCAAGCTGAATCGAAGACCAGATGTGGAGCACCACCATCACCAGCAACGTGATGCGTGCGCCCCACAGCACAGCCGGCATGGAATGCAACAGCCGCGAATAATTGTCCAGCTTTTCCGGACCTTCATAGATTTGCAGGTTCCCGGCCAGATGTCCCAACACGAACAGGAACAAGATGCAGCCGCTCACGGCCATCACAGCTTTCTTGCCGACGGTGGAACTGTAAAATCGCTCAGAGCGCCGACCCGGAAGGCCGACCGAAGCCGCGCTCATCGTTTTCCCCGGTTCATTTTTTGTAGGTACTTTCAGAATACTACCCGATCACTGCTTCCGGCGTCTCACGAAGCGGAACAGTAGGTACGCTAGAATCAATCCACCCGCGATCAGCGAAGCCAGCTTCAAGTTCTGCTCCACCAATTCGAGAATCTGCTTGAAGTGTTCACCAAAGTGATAGCCGATAAATAGAAAAGTGCTGACCCACAGCACCGCGCCAGTATAGGCGTAGAGCGCGAAGCCGCGATACTCCAGTTTCGAGGTGCCCGCGACGATGGCCGTGAAATGACGGAACCCGGGAACGAAGTAACCAACGATCAGCGCCCAGTGGCCCATCCGGTTGAACCAATCGTGGACCCGCGCGATCTGTTCGTCCCGTATGTGCAGAAAACGGCCCAGGCGCGAATGCAGAAACTTCCATCCCACGGTGCGCCCAATGATGTAGCTGCAGGTGATACCGGAAGCGCTGCCCGCAAGCGCGCTGGCCGCGGTTGGAATCAGGCGTAGATGGCCTTGAAATACCAGGAACCCGCAGCTAGCCAGCAGAAACTCATCCGGCACAGGCAGGCCAACGATACCCAGCACCAACAGCGAAAAGATGGCGGCGTAGCCATAGGTCGCCACCCAGTGAAGGACAGTTGTTTCCAACTAGAAGGATAGCGAACCAGGGGGACTGGGGGCTCGGGACTGGGGATGTGACCGTTACCGAGCCGCGACCGTAAGGGAGTCGGTGCCTTTGATCTGTAGCACCTACCCGACCGATTTTTTCTGTTCCCTCACCGCCGGCGTCTTACCCGGGACAACCGAGAAGAACTCGATGAAGCGTTTCTTGCTATCACCCGCGCCTGCATTCGACTTGTGTTCCAGCATGGATAGCGCCAACGAGTTGAACTGCTTGCCCAGATCGCTGCCCATTTCCACCCACCGGCCTTCGGTCACCGCGCGCTGCACGCCGTGGTAGTCGTTCGGGAAGGTCATATGAACCGGCAGTCCCAGCAGTTGCTCAATCTGCTGCGGAGTTATCAGCGGCCGTTTCTGAGAGCGGTTCAACAAAACCGTGACGCGGTCTCCCAGATCCATCTGCTTGAGATAGACGTACTTCTCGCGCGCCAGGTGTAAGGAAGGAATCTCGGGCGTACACACCAGAAATATCTTTTTCGACTCCTGCATGATCTCGAGCGAATACTTTTCCAGGTTTCCGGACAGATCGAAGCACAACACCGAGTAGTTGCGGCGCATGAACTCCATCAAGTGACGGATCTGGGTGGGCTCAATGCGGAAATCCGGATTCAGCTTGCCGGCGTGCAAAACGTCCAGCCCGTCGAGACTGGTCACCATGGAAGGCCACATGCTCTCGTCCATGTCGAGGGAATGTTCGGCGGCGTCCGTTACACAATACGAGTTGTCTAACTTCAGCATGAAGCGCACCATGCCGGAGTTCAGATCGAAATCCGAAAGCAGAACGTTGGCGTTCGGCATCTTTGACATCGCCACACTGACGTTCAGCGCGATGGTGGAAGTGCCCACTCCCGCCTTGGAAGGAAGGAACGAAAATACCTGGTCGGTGGCTCCAAGCTCGGCCGGCCGCTTGTCCAGCGCATCCTTAATTCGTATCAAACCGTCGGTGAGAGTCTGGCGATCGAAAGGCAATGATGCGAACTCACGTATCCCGGCGCGCATCACTTCCAGCAGAATCTGTGGATCGCAGAACCGGCTGACAGCCACCAGTTGTACTCCCGGCGTGTTCTTTTCTACTTCCTTGGCGATCTCCAGCGCTTTGGTGGTGTTCTCGGTGCTGACAAAGATCACTTGTGGAGCGTGCGCCCGCAAAAAACGCACCAACTCGAGAGCGTTCGGGTAACGATCGAGACTGCGAATCACACCAACAATTCCCATCTCGTTCAACAACGCTTCAAGACGCTCGCCCAAATCGACGTCAGGACAGATGATTATGCCACGTAACATCCCACACTCCTGAATCTACGTTAAGGGTAGGAGCTGGGGTGAACAATTGGCCCTTGGTACTAGTTCTGGCTGGTTTGAGACCTTAGTACATGCCCGGACCGGAGGTTTGGAATAAGGGAATCGCCTGAGTCGCCGGAGCCGATCGCATCCTTATATATCTACCAATTGAACGACCGGTCGCTCACGCCTGTTACCGAACCGCGACCGTGAGGGAGTCGGTGCCTGCGCCGATTTTTTCACGGCTTGTCAGCGAGGCGACACCTACATCGCCGACGCCGCCCGCAGCGGAAAATCCTGCACCGACCCTAGCAGATGTTCGTGAATTCCCTGCTCCAGCATGTAGTATTTCTT
The DNA here is from genome assembly GCA_003166875.1 of Bryobacterales bacterium. Taxonomy (GTDB): domain Bacteria; phylum Acidobacteriota; class Terriglobia; order Bryobacterales; family Bryobacteraceae; genus Palsa-89. The sequence continues at coordinate 12,995 of PMUN01000089.1, forward strand.
GCCGTCATTTTCGATAACCACGGCCAGCTTCTTGGCAGCCAGCACCAGGCAGAGTTGCTGCTCGCCAGGACTGAGCATGGTCACATCCACGCGCGCCATTCCGCGTGGACCCGGCGCCAGCTTGCGCAGGAAGTCGCGCGTGAAGATTTGCAGGTCTTCCAGCGCCGCGCCACCCGAGACCCAGCGTTGCTCTTCGGTTCCGAAGAAATAAGGACCGGATGCGAACGCCAGAAAGAACACCACCAAATCGATGAACGCCGCCAGCGCGAGCGCGAATCCGTGACGGGGTGTAGGCGCCGTAAAGCTCCTGGAAGGCTAGATATGGTGACTACCTTTGATTCGCTGGCAGAGGAGCCGGCTCTCGATAGTGTTTGGTGTCGTAGGTATGGGACGCTGGTGGTGTGAGGGCGTGTTCACCATTCGAAACGTGGGATATGAGAATTCCTCAATTCGAGAACGAGGACGGCGAAAGGAAATTCTGGGCCACCGCGAATCCGACGGAGTACGTGGATTGGCCATCGGGAAGGCGTCTGAGAGTTCTAGCTAACCGGCGCGATGTTCCGTATCAGTCTCTGCTTAAGGTGTTCTTGGCCGAGCGGTTGGTGCGAGAACGCCGGTCGATTTACGTGATGAGTCTGGTATGATCGGCGGGATGTTGTTGCTTCGATCTTGCTCGGCTCTTGGCGCATTTGTGTTGTGTGCGATCGCTGCGGATGCTTTTTATTTAGGGACTTGGAAGATCGAGTCGGCGGTGGTCGCGCCTTGGTGGACGGAGCGTACGAAACCGGATGCGGCTGAAATGACGGCGCTGGTGGGTAAGACCATTGTTGTGACTCCGACCGGTATTTCAGGGCCGCGACAGCCTGCTTCGAAGGGCCCTAAGTATAAGGTTGAGGATTACCCGGCCGACATGCTTTTTCAAGGCATGTTTGGGGAGATGCATGAGCGTGACAAGTCGGTGGATCCGGGGAAGGTTGCCGCTACGCTCGGATTCGAGGATCGAAATGGAAGACACTCGAGACCGGATGCGGGAATGAACTCGACTTCCACTTTATTGATGCGGCGACCGCTACGTTCGGGCTCAATAATTATATTTATACGTTGAAAAAACGCTAGTAGGGCGGCAGCTTTGAGCGGATCAAGCTTCATGAACATTCGGGCGTACCAGGTTCGAAATGGGTCTGCGGCGACGATTTACCGGTGGCCGTGAAGCAGGCCATCGAGTTGGTAGAAATTGATGGCTTGCGCTACGTTGCTCGGATGAATTTGTCGTCGGCGCCTGGTTTCAGATCGCCGAGTCTCGGAATTCCCGTTCGCAGCCGGCGGCGATTGCTGTGGAATTACAATCCAACGGCGTCGCTTCCGGTGCGGGACAGTAAGAAATGCACCGGTCGCTTACGCTCGCGGTTCGGAAAGAGCGCTACCGAACCGCGACCGTGAGGGAGTCGGTGCCTTCGCCGATTTTTTCACAGATTCTCACGGTCGCGGTTCAGTTGGCGCGGAGAGCTGCCATTGGATCGATTCGTGAGACACGCAGAGACGGAAGGTAACCTGCCAGGCCGGCAACTGCTGTAAGGATGGCCAGCATGATGGCGAATGTCACCGGATCGGTGAACGTCACGCCGAACAAGAGACTGCCGAGCGCTCGGGCGACGACCCAGGAAATGACGCTGCCGACGAGCATGCCGAGACCCGCGAGGCGCAGAGTTTGAAGCATGATGCGTGCCTGCAGCTCTGATGGTGACGCTCCTAACGCCATACGGATTCCCAGTTCGGTGGATCGCTGGCTGACCGAATATGAGATGACCGCATAGATTCCCAACGCTGCCAGAATGAGCGCGAACGCCGAGAATCCGCCGAGAAGAACAACCACAAAGCGGCGGGGCGAGACAGCTTTGTCGACCAATTCCTGGAGGGTTTTGAATTCGTTTGTAGAAAGTTCCGGCGCGATTGGGCGAAGAGCTGCCCGGATGGATGACGCAATCGCGGCGGGCGGGAGGGCGGTACGAACAACCAGGTAAGCGGCGCCAGACTGATCCCACTGGGAAGTCGGGAAATATAATTCGCAGCCGGCGTTCTGTTCGAGCGCGCGGTGACGCACATCGCTCACAATGCCGACCACGCGGCGTCCGGGACCGCCGCTGCCTTGACCCATCACAATTTGTCCGAGGGCATTCTGGCCAGGCCAGAGCGTGCGCGCTAGTGTTTCGTTTATCAGGGCGACAGGGTCACTGGATTGGGTATCCTCGCCTGAGAAGCCGCGTCCTCCGCGCAAAGGAATGCCCATGGCCTGCAGGTAGCCGTCGCTAATGACGCGGATGAAACCTTCCGGATAGTGGCCGCGTTCGAAGACCTTGCCCTTCGCCGTAATGTCCCAGCTTCGATCTCCGGCGAGCGGCAGCACGTCCGTCAGGCCAGCCGCACTGACTCCGTGCAACGATCTGACACGATTGAGCACCTGATCGTAATAGGCGTTTCGCTGGGCCTGGGTTGCATAGCTCGCGCCCGGATCAATGCGTAGCGCTGCGGCGCGCTCCGGTTGAAATCCGAGATTCACATCCAGAACGTTCAGGAAGCTTCTCGCGAGCAAACCAGCCCCCACAAGAAGCACGCAAGCGAAGACGATCTCAGAGACAACCAGAGTGCTGCGAATCCAGATATGCCGCTTGGTTCCGGTGGAGGCGCGGCTGCTGTCCTTTAATGTGTCGTGCACGGAAGTGAAATGGACCTGGAGCGCCGGCGCCAAGCCGAACAGCAGCCCGGTTAAAATCGCAATCGCCAGGGAGAAGGCGAGCGTGGAAGCGTCCATGCGGACCGTTGACAGGAGCGGAATCTTAAAAGTGTCGAGGCCAGCCAGAAGGCGAGTACCTGCAAACGCGAGCATGATTCCGAGCAACGCGCCGCAGCAAGACAAGGCTATGCTTTCTGTCAGCATCTGACGAATCAATCGGCGGCGTCCAGCTCCGAGCGCGACGCGGACAGCCATTTCCTTCTGGCGCGTAGCACTGCGGGCCAATTGCAGGTTGGCGACATTGGCGCACACAATCAACATGACGATGCCGACCGCCCACGCCAGCACCAGAAGGGCGCGCCGCAGACGTCCGGTCACGTGTTCTTCGAGTGAGGTGAGGATGGGGCGAAGAGTGTTTCGATCCGGATGCTGCTTTTGAATTTGGTTCGCAAGAACCTTGAACTCGGCGCGCGCGCTTTGAATGGTTACGCCCGGCTTCAGCCGTCCGATGACAGCCAGTGTGTTGCCCCATTGGTTGGTTTCTGGGGTGAGCGGAAACGGCAGAAACAGATCGATGTGATTGCCGGGTGCGAACAGCGTACCGAAGTCGAATGAAGGCGGTGCGATACCGACGATTGTGACGGGGTGGTCGTTGACCGTTAGCGTTCGGCCGAGGATATGCACGTCGGAGGCATAGCGGTGTTTCCACAATCCGTAACTCAAAAGGGCTGCTCCCGGAGCGTTCCATTTGCATTCGTCGGCGGTGAAGGTCCGGCCTAGGAGCGGTTGGACGCCAAGGAATGGGAAGAACTTTTGAGAAACTTGCAGGCTGCTCAAGCGTTCGGTTTCGCCGTCGCCGGTTATTTTGGTATCGCCAGGCTGCGAGAATGCGAAGTAGGCCGCGAGATCGGAGAAGGATCGAGTCTGATTGCGCAGATCGAGAAAATGTCCCACCTGCGTATTCCATTCCGAGACACCGTCATCGCCTAGATTGTAGATCCACACCAAGCCCCTGGAATCGTGCAATGGCAATGGCCGTAGCAGCAAAGTATTTACGACGCTGAAAATGGTTGAAGTGGCGCCGACTCCCACGCCGATGATCAGGATTGCGAACGCAGTGAAGCCGGGATTTTGCCGCAGTGTTCGGAACGTGTAGCGAAGATCCTGGCGCAGGGTATCGAGGAACGGGAGCGCTCGGGCTTCGCGATGCGCCTCGTGTAACTGGTGGACGCTGCCCAACTCGATCCGGGCCATACGTTCCGCTTGCTCGGGCGGTGTTCCTGCGCGGACATGATCCTCAGTCAGAAGTTTGATGTGCGCTTCGAGTTCGGTGTCAAGGTCGCGGTCGAAATCGCTGGATTGGAAGACGGCTTGGATCCTGGCGAATAACCTGTACAAGGAACTGAGCATGAGACTACTCCTCTCCTTCCCACTGCAAAAGACGGGCGATGGTGCCGGCTACACGCTGCCAGTTCTCGGTTTCCACGATGAGCTGTTTCTGGCCAGCCTTCGAGATGGAGTAGAACCTGGCTTTGCGATTGTTCTCCGATATGCCCCACTCGGCCTTGATCCACTTCTTCTGCACCAGGCGAACCAGGCAAAGATAAATAGTGCCCTGGTTTACTTGCAGCGCCTCCTTGCTAACCTGCTCGATCCGGCGGGCGATGCCGTAGCCATGCAAAGGTCCCATNNTTGTTTTCCGCCATGCCGCCATCTCCTGTGGGCTATACAGAGGAGTGTATCATGAGTCCTGTGGGATGTAAAGAGGAGAATAGTCAGAACGTGCGAATCATGCGGTAGGATAGCAGCAGGGCGTTATGTCGTCCATACCTTCGTCTCCAGCGTCGGGTCACCAGCGGCTCACGGACTTACGCAACGGGCTGCTGAGCTTGCACAAGACGCTGCTCGATTCTGAGCGCGCCACTTACGAGCGCGACATCGCCCGCATCAAATCCAGCACTGATTTCTTGAAGCTGGTGCTGTACGATCCATGGTTTAACTGGCTGCATGAGTTATCGGAGCTGGTGGTATTGATCGACGAAACTCTGGATGCCAAAGAGCCGCCGGATGGATTCTCCGCCGACCGTCTTATCGCCCAAACGCAGGAACTGTTGACGCCGAACGAGGCCGGGCACGGTTTCGAGCAGCGCTATTTTGAGGCGCTGCAGCGCGATCCGGACGTGGTGCTGGCGCACGCGAAAACGCGCAAGCTGGTGGCGAGTTTGGGTTAGCTTTTACGCCTGCTGGCGTTCGGCCTGCTGGCGTTCGATGGTTAGATACATGGGGCCAGCGCCCAAAGCGAGCACCATCCACCAAGTGAAGCGGCCCGCCCTATTGAGCACGTTATAGGTGACGTGTTCTCCCTCGGCGATGCGAAATTCGATTGTTTTTTTGACCCAGGTGTTGTCGAAACGAAGTTGATGCGATCCGGGTTCAATCGCGCGGGTTACGGATTGGCCGAAGAGCAGGACGGCGAAGGGTTCGCCGTCCAGTTTGACGATCACTTGCCGCTGCTTCACATCGGTGGGGTAAGTGCGGGTGACGGTGAGGCTAGAATCCACGCCTTTCACTGTAGCGCACGCATTTCAGGCCGACGTGGGCGTCGGCTGCAGACCAGGGGGTCCGCCCCACTAGGCACAGCTTGCGGCGCGCACTCTTTCGGCCATGGATTCGATCTGGGCTCGAAGTCCGTCGCGCAATTTGACGCGAGGTGAGTAGCCAAGGACCGCGCGGCTTTTGGAAAGATCGGCGCCTGTGTTACGGACATCGCCCGATTGCGGCGCCTGGCGTTCCACATTGATACGGCAGCCCGAGATTTCTTCCACCAACGCGATGGCCTGATTCATGCTGACTCTTCCACCACCGGCGACATTGAAAGTATCCGAGTGGGCGGGGACATGACCCGCGAGCGTCAATGCTTCCACGACATCTTGAACGAAGGTGAAATCCCGCTGTTGCCGGCCATCGCCGAAGAGTGCGAACTTCGATCCGGTGAGCGCCGCCTGGATCAAGCGATGAAACGCCATATCCGGGCGCTGGCGGGGACCGTATACAGTGAATAGCCGCAGCGTGATCACTTCCAGGCAGCTCTCGTTGGCATACACCGAGCACAATTGCTCACCAGCGAGTTTGGTAATGCCATACGGTGAGACGGGATTGGTGGGATGCTCCTCCGTAACGCGCTCCACCGGCGTGTCGCCGTAAACCGAGGAGGAGGACGCGAACACGATCCGCTTCGGAGTCTGGGAAAGCGTGGCGCGTTCCAGCAGGCGTTGCGTGGTAAGAACGTTGTGCCGCAGGTAATGCTGGAACTCCGGGCCCCAACTGGTCCGGACACCGGGCCTTGCGGCGAGATGGAAGATCAACTGGGCGTCGTCTACCAAACGCTGCTTTAACTTGAGCACCTCGGCGTGAACGAAATCAAATCGTTCCGAGGCACACAATCGATCCAGGTTGCGGAGCTTCCACTGAGGATCGTACGAATCGGTCAGGGCGTCCACGCCGGTGATGTGATGGCCGTCAGAAAGAAGGCGCTCACACAGATGGGATCCTAGGAAGCCCGCGCAGCCAGTGACCAAAACTTGCACTCACACGAGATTAGCATTTTATTTCAACTGCGTTAATCCTCGACGACATGCCTCTCGAAGTCTTGCCGGTGCGATCGCCAGCGGTCCCATTGAAACTCTCCAGCGCTGTTTAGACAGTCCACCGTGCAATAGGCCATGTGGAGAGCGTGATGAGCGTTGTCATGGGCGAAGAGTCCCTGGCGGCCGAAGGTGACCAGGTTTTCAAAACCGCCGACCCAATCGTCGAGTAGCGCGAAGTCGTTTTCGAAACCGCGCTTATATATTGGATACGCGTGGGCCAGACGGCGCGTTATCACCTGAAGCGGTTGCGCGCGGAGCGGGATTCCGGCAACACTCAGCGACTGACAAACTAACTCGCCTAGTTCGGCATCGGTCTTGGTCCACGTATCTGACAAAGGGTCGCAAGGCAGCTCCGCGCAAAGCACGGTTCGATTGCGCGGCTCAGATGAAGCGCTGTAGTTTTTGGGTTCCGACAGCCTGGAGATCGGGATGTCTTCTTCCGGGAAGTAATGCGCGTCAAATTCGGAGAAGCGATCCTGCTCCAGCACAAGATAGATCAGGATCATGCCGCGGAACAGCATTCGGCCGGCGGCATCCAGGATCGGCTGGGGCGGATTGAGGCAGCGGACCAAGTGGTTGATAGGCAGAGTGGACAGCACCAATTGGCAATCGAGCGAGCCGGATGACTCTGCTGTCTCGTAGTGAATGCTTGAGACCCGCTGTTCGTGATGCTCGATTGCTTGAACGCGCGAGTGAAACAGAAACTCGGCACCTTGATTTCTTGCGGCGTCGCATAGACTTTCGAAAAGTTGCCCGTAGCCCCGGCGCGGATAATAGAAGAAGCGTTTGCCGGAGGTCTTGCGGAGCATTTTGGCCGGCGTATTTGCAGATACGCGGCGGCGCGCCTGAACGGGGGAGAGCTCGGAAGGATCTAACCCCCACAACTTTCTGGCGAACGGGAAATAAAAGTCGCGGCAGACCGTGCGGCCCAAGCCGGCTTCCAAAACAGATGCGAAACTTTCGTGGACGGGTTTGGGGACGAAGCGTTTGCGCACCACGTCGGCGGCGGCGCCGAGTATAAACGACTTGGGCAGGTGCAACGCGAGATCGAGGGGACGGAGCGGGAAACCGATCCAGCGATTGCGAAGAAGGATGCGGCCATGGCGGGGCCGCTCGAGCAGGTCGTCACCCAGCAGCGCTTTCAAATCGGCCAAGACGCGAGGGTCGCACGTCGGGTGGAGGCGATGGCTGCCGTAATCCACTCGAATGCCGGCGATGTCGAAGCTTCCGGCGTTGCCACCGGGAGAATCGCGCTGCTCGAAAACGACCACGCGGCCGAGTTTTCGACGCGCGGCCTGGAGAGCGGCGCCCACGCCTGCGGGCCCTGCGCCTAGGATCGCTAGAGTCATGGTTGTCGCGCTCCCAGCCGGTAGAACAATAGCGCATGTGTGGGCACGATCAAGTAGCTGAAGAAGTGCTCGAAGAAGTGCGCGCAGATGACGGCGGTCCAGTCGGCGGATTGGGCGTGGTGACGGGCGCCGGTTAGGAGGACGCCGGCGGCTAGGTAGGTGGAGATTGTTAGAAAGGCTAGGGCTGGTTTCCAGTTTAGTTCCAGGCGTTCACATGAGTGTGAACGCGGCACGCAAGATTGCGTGCGCCACGTCAGAACCGTTGCGATTGCTAGAGGGACTGTTACTAGGGTGTGAGTGAAGAGCTCGCGGGCTTGGTGGCCCAGGTAACGCGGGTCGATAAAGGAGTGGCTGCTGATACCGAACACGATTGTCAATGCGGCGAAGACGGCCCAGGCCGTTACCAGAACGCGATTGTACTTGATTAATACAAAGATCAATGGAAGGAGCATCAATGCTGCCTGGCTGAGGAGATGATAATGCCAGTGGCTTCCGTAAACCATCGGCTCGTTGTCGCGCGTGTGGAACTGGAATAGATACAGAGCACGCTCTTTTGCACCCGCGATGATTACTGCGTCGAGGGCCAGGCAGACGGCGGCGAGTTTTCCGAGCGGGCGGGCGGCGGACGCAGGGAACGCGCACAGTATCGCTCCCGCTACGGCGGCGCCCAACAGAATGTCGAGCGGAAGCTCTCCGGCGGCGTGGTCGAAATAGAATATCGTATCGAGCAGGGTGCGGCGTCCGTCTTCATGCACCACTACGTTCCATGGCCATGCGGTGGAGTGGTGTACGCAGAGGATCACAAATGCAGCGCTCAGCACGGCCAGCGGAAGGTAAAAGAGACGGGTCACTTGGTTTGCGCCAGGCTCGCAATCTTTGAGATAGCGCCTCCCACCAAGCTGCCGGTGATGAGCACGGCGTCCCACGCGAGTCCCACGCTGGCAGCGGCCGCGGGATCGGCTCCAAAGGGGGCAAGCAGAGCTGGAAGCACCAGTTCGCGGCTGCCGATGCCCGCGAGCGTTATGGGAACGAAGCCCGAGAGTTTAGCGAGCGGCCAGGCAAATAGCCAGGCGCGAGCGGGTAGATGCAGCCCGCATCCAACGCCCAGCCAGGCGCTGAGCGCGATGAGTCCGGTCTGCATGGCCAGGCTGAGAGCGAGAACGGCCAGAGTTAGCCAAGGACGATGCCAGGAGGCGGTGAACGCTGCCACATATTTTTCGGCGCGGCCGCGAATTTTTCGTCGAAGGAGGAAAACCGTCAAGCAGGCGAGAATTGAGGCGGCAATCAGGACGATCAATACTAGTTCAACTAAACCGGCTCCCTTACGGTCGCGGTTCGGTAAGACGGTGTCGTGCGGGAAGGCGAGAACGGCGAGGCCTACCAGGAGGGCTAGAGCGGCTAGGTCGATTATGCGGTTGGCCAAGGTTCCGGATACTAGCTGCTCGGTTTTTCGAGTTGGTGAAACGCCTAACGCGATGGTTACCACGTCGCCTCCGATTACGGAAGGAAGGAAGAGGTTGGAGAACAATCCGCCGAAGTAACAGCGCAGCGACTCGAGAAAAGTCAGGGGCGCGTCTGGGCGGGTCACCATCAATTGCCACTTCAGGCTGCCCAGAAAATGAAGCGCTAGATATATAGGAAGAGCGGCGGCGATGGTGGACGGTGGAATACTGGTGAGGGCCTGCACCAATTTGTGCCTTGGGAAAACCAGCACCAGCACAACCAGCAGAAGCGCGCTGCCGGCGATTCGGATAGCTCGTTTTCTTCCCGCGAGACGCGGAAGCGCGGCCGCCGTGGTCATCGTTTGGATTGCCGGAGCCGAGCGTTCCGCCAGGAGACCAGAGCGACGCACCAGATCACAATACCCTCCAGCAGAATGATGGCAGCCGAGACGGAAACGCGGGCGGCGCGAAGATCGAACGCGAGAATTACCAGGCCCGCGAGAATGACGAACGATCCCACAGGAACCAGAATTCGCATGGGCCGGAAAAGCATGATGGTCCGGAGGATCAGAAACGCAAACTTGAACGCGTGGAACGGCTTGATTTTGGATCGGCCGATTCGTTTGAAGTAATCGATGGGAACGTAAGCCACCGAGTATCCGCAACAGATCATCGCGAGGGTGATGGTGGTTGTGAACGAGAATCCGGACGGCAGGATGCCAGAGAACTTCTGGACCAGGGATTTTCGAATCACGCGCAGGCCGGAATTCAAATCCGGAATTAGTTCGCCCGCCAGAATACTCGCGAATTTGCGAAGCATCCACTTGGCGGGCCGGCGCGCGAAGGGATCGCGCACCTGGCTGCCGATCCGCGCACCCACCACCATGTCGTTGGATTCCACGCGCTGCAGCAGCTCGGGAAGCGCGGTTGCAGGGTAAGTTCCATCGGCGTCGATGATAGCCACCCAGTCAAATTTCGCCTGCGCGATCCCGGCTTTCAGCGCAGCGCCATAGCCTCGATTCGCGCCCAAGCGAACCACTTCAACGCCGTGCTCGGAGGCGAGCCTAGCGGTAGCGTCAGTGGATCCGTCATCCACAACGATGATTTCGTACTTCCATCCTGAGGATTTGACCGCATGCTCGACGGCGTCGAGCGAAGCCGCAATTCCGCCTTGCTCGTTGTAGGCCGGGATTACGATTGTTACCGCGGCATCATGAAGCATCAACTAGCGCGCCTTGCCGACCACGGTGGCGGGATCGGACATGTCGGCCAGCGCCAGCACTTCGTAATGCGCGTAATTGTAGACGGGCGACATGGCCAGCAGCAGATCCAGCTCCTCATTGGATTTGACGTTGTAAATCCACGCGCCTCCATGCCGGCCGATGAGGTGATAGCGGCACTCCAGCTTTCCATCGGCTTCCAGCTTTTTGGCGTAGCCGGGCGTTTCGGCGACAGCCTTGATGACATCAGGGCCAGGGCGTCCGACATCCAGATGCCAAAGCACAAGAAACTTCATGGGATCCTCTCTTTCTTAATTCGGAAATGATATACCAGGGCTCCGGCTGCAACGGTGAGCGCGGCCAGACCGGAAATAATGGGGCGGAGCTGAATAGCGCGGATGGTGATCCAGATGCCCATCGCAACGAAAAACGCAGGCACCAGCGGATAAGCGAAGCTGACTACTCCCAGCTTCTGCCAGCCGGGGCGCCGTCGAAAGATAAATAGGGAGCCCACTGACATGACGGCGAAGAAATTCAGTAATAATCCGATGTATAGAAGCAGATTCACGAATGGGCTGACGGTCATCAGAATGGTGCAGACGCCTTGCGCGACAATCGCGACCACGGGAGTGTGCCAGCGCGGATCCACTTTCGCGGCTGCCGAGAAAAAGGCTCCATTCTTCGCCATGGCGTAATACACGCGCGGTCCGATCGTAACCATGGCGTTGATGGTGGCGAGCAGAGACAGCAGCATGGCGGCGCTGAAAAATCCAGCCACGGCGGGGCCAAACAGGTGCGTGGCGGCGAGTGCGCCGATGGAAACCACACCCTTCATCGATTCCATGGGCACGGCATAAATGAAAAGTACGTTCAAGCCAATGAACAACGCCGCGACTAGCAGCGTTCCGCAAGCGAGCGAGAGCGGCAAAGTGCGCGCGGGCTGCTTCAGCTCCTCGGCCACGTAAGTAGCGGCGTTCCATCCGCTGTATGCGAAATAAATGAACAATAGACTGACGAAGAACTGCGAGTAGATGGGCGTGGTTGAAACGCGGACTGCGGGATGGGCGAAGTTTTCCCAGCTTCCGTCTCCAAACGCGAATCCGGTGGCGATGAACATCAGAATCACGAGCACTTTCATGGACGTCAGTACGTTTTGCACGCGCGCGGTACGCTGCACGCCCAGGCAGTTGAGGATGGTGAAAGCCGCAATCAGGCCGCACGCCAGGATTTGCGCCGGGCCGAACTTGAATTCCCATGCCCCGGAGCCGGCGAGATGTTTCGAGTTCTCGAGCTTTAGCGCTGGAACAAAATGTCCGAAATAATCGGAGAACGCCAGAGCCGAGGCCGCGATGGGCGCCGAGAATCCCGCGAAAAACGAAACCCATCCGGTCATGAAACCCCAAGTGGGACCATAGGCCTGCGTGAGGTAAACGTATTCGCCACCGGAACTGGGAAAGTTTACACCCAGCTCGGAATAACAGAACGCCCCTGCCAGCGCGCACACCGCGCCTACGCCCCAGATGAGCAGAACTAGATTTGCCGAACCCAGGTCCCCGGCCAGATAGCCAGTAGTGGTGAGGATTCCGCTTCCGATCATGTTCGAGATGACCAGCGCGGTGGCGCTGACAATGCCGAGCTGCCGGAGAAGAGTTGCGCCGCGTGTGGTCAATGGGTTTCCGTCAACGAGAGGCTGGAGCGGACCAGAGACTGGCCGCCGTCGCACACATAAACTGCGCCAGTGATGTATGCCGCGGCGTTGGAACAAAGGAATAGCGCCAGATCCGCCAGCTCGTCTTTAGTCCCGAAACGCCGGAGCGGGACGCCTTGTTCCACACGATGCCGGATCTCGGGCGTCGGCGCCAGCCGGCGCATGCCTTCGGTGTCGTCCGTGGGACCGGGCGTAATGCAGTTGGCGCGGATTCCATCTGGTCCCCATTCGATGGCCAACGTTCTGGTCAAAAGGTCGACGCCCGCTTTCGCTGCGCAAACGTGGGCTTGGTGAGCGATAGGAATGAACGCGTGGCTGGCTGAAATACTGATTACGCTGGCGCCTGGCTTCCGCAAGTGCGCGTAGGCAGCGCGACAGGTATTGAATGTACCAAGCAAGTCGATATCGATAACGCTCTTGAACCCATTGGCCGACATACCCACAACGGGCGCAGGAAAATTGCCGGCCGCGCCGCACACCAGAATGTCGATTTCTCCGAATTGGTCGCGTGTTTTCTGGAGGGCTGCTTCCACGGCGGCGTAATCGCGAACGTCCAGGGCGCAGGTTGCGGCGGTCCCGCCGGACGAGCGGATGATGGCGGCTGCAGCGTCCAGCTTCTCCTGCTTGCGGCCGGCCAGCGTGACGCTCGCGCCATGCTCGGCAAAACGCTCCGCCATACGTTGGCCGATGCCGCTGCCACCACCTGTAACGAACGCGTTCTTTCCCGTAAGCAGATGATCGCGAAAGACGCTGGCCATCGAACGAAATGTATCATATTCGCTGTAGCATAAGCCTCTGGCTTGTGCGGGCCAAGTCGGAGGCTTGCCCTACGTGTTCGGATTCGGACAGTGGTGCGGCAAGAAGTGCTTTCCATTCAGTGAATCCCAGCGGTCTCGGAATTGCTGGTACTTCCACATGATCACTTTGCTCGAAGACGTCCGCTATGCGTTGCGCGGACTCCGGAAAAGCCCGCTGTTCACCATTGTGGCGCTGGCCTCGCTCGCCGTCGGAATCGGCGCCAACACGGCTGTCTTCAGCTTGATGGATCAAGCGCTGCTGCGGTCGCTTCCGGTGAAGCATCCTGAGGAGCTAGTGTTGTTCAGCGCGCCTGGACCGCGGCGTGGAACTATCAACAGCAATTACAACGACCTGGTGACGTTTTCCTATCCGATGTATCGGGAGTTCCGCGATGGCAATACGGTCTTCAGCGGCGTAATGGCCAGGTTTCCGATCAACTTCAGCATGAGTTGGCACGATCAGACCGAGCGGGTTTCCGGCGACCTGGTGTCCGGCAATTATTTCGAGGTGCTGGGCGTACGGGCCGCGATCGGAAGAACGTTTACCGGCGAGGATGACCGGAAACCCGGAGCAGAACCTTTGGTGGTGTTGAGCTACGGGTATTGGAAACGGCGATTCGCAGCGGATCCGGGCGTGTTGAACCAGAGCATCATTTTGAATTCGCATCCAATGACCATTGTGGGAGTGGCGCAGGCGGGTTTCAAAAGTGTGGGCGTGGGCGAAGCCGCGGACGTGTTCGTTCCGATGATGATGCAGGGCCTGATGATGCCGCGCGGGAACGATCTGGAGAACAGACGTTCGATGTGGCTAAATGTTTTTGCACGATTGAAGCCGGGCGTTTCGCGCCAGCAGGCCCAGGCCGCGATGAATGTCTTCTGGAAACCCATCCTCGAATCAGAAGCGAAAGACCTGGTGAACATGTCGCAAAATGAGCGCACCAGGTTTTTGAATCGTCATCTTTCTTTGCAGGAAGGCGGACAAGGAATTTCGGGCGCACCTCCGGAGTTCAGCGAAGTGTTTGCGGTGCTTATGGGAATGGTGGGATTGTTGTTGTTGATAGCGTGCGCGAATGTGGCGAACCTGCTAATGGCACGCGCCAGCGGCCGTCAACGCGAGGTTAGCATTCGCCTCGCGATGGGTGCGAGCCGGCTGCAATTGATTCGCCAGTTGTTGACCGAAAGCCTGGTGCTGGCCGTGGGCGGCGGCTTGCTGGGATTATTGGCCGCGGATTGGACTGGCGGCGGACTGCTCAATTTCCTGCCGGACGACCCTTCGGTGCACGGTTTGACAAGCCATCCCGATACGCGCGTATTCCTGTTCGCGCTGGGGCTGTCGGTAATTACAGGCCTGCTGTTCGGGCTAGCGCCCGCCATCCAGGGAACCCGCGCAGAATTGGCGGCTACGCTGAAGGATCAGGCCTCCGGTGTGGTGGGCGGCTTCGGCCATCTGCGCTTCCGAAAGGGGTTGGTGGTGACGCAAGTGGCGGTCTCGCTGGTGCTGCTGATCAGCGCGGGGCTCTTTACGAGGAGCCTGTACAACGTCAAGAATATCGATGTCGGTATGCGTACGGATCATCTGATCCAATTTACGATTCAGCCATCGTTGAACGGCTACAGCCAGGCGCGCATGCTGGCTTTGTTCGAGCGTCTGCGCGACGACATTTCGAAGTTTCCCGGCGTCCGGGCTGTCTCGATGGCGGAGGAGCCAGTGCTGGCGGGCGACGTCGAAGGCGGAACGATCAAGGTGGAGGGCTATCACGCTAGAGACGACGAAGACATCGTCGTGTCCGAGAACTACGTCGGTCCCGGATACCTTGCGACTATGGGCATTCCACTCCTGGCAGGCCGCGACTTTACCAAAGCGGACGGCCCCGGAGCGCCGCGCGTAGCCGTCATCAATCAAAAGTTGGCCGACCACTTCTTTGGAAAAGAGAACCCGCTGGGGCGCCGCATTGGATTTGGGCGGGGCAACGATCAGATGGAAATCGTGGGGCTGGTGAAGAATGGCAAGACATCCGATCCAAAGGAAAAACAACGTGAATTCGTGTACGGCTCTTATTCGCAACGAAAGATGAACCAGTTGACGTTTTACGCCCGAACGGTGCAGGACCCCTTGGCGATGGCACGAGTGCTGCGCGACGAAGTGAGAGGGCAAGACTCGAACATGCCTATCTTCAACGTCAAGACGTTAGAAATGCAAATCGACGAATCGCTATTTATGGACCGGCTGGTGGCGATGCTTTCGGCCGCGTTCGGCACGCTCGCGACGCTACTGGCTGCCATTGGACTCTACGGCGTCATGGCATTCATGGTGGTGCGGCGGACGCGGGAGATCGGAATCCGCATGGCCCTAGGTGCAAACCGGCGAAGCGTGCTTGGACTGGTGATGCGGGAAGTGCTCGTCCTGGCCGGAGCGGGGATTGCGATCGCGGTGGTGGCGTCGTTCGCGCTGGGCCGCGTTATCCAGTCACAACTATTGGGAGTAAGCGGCCACGATCCGCTAGTGATGGTTTGTGCTACCGGTGGGCTCGCGTTGGTGGCGCTACTGGCAGGCTACATTCCCGCATTGCGCGCTACGCGGGTGAACCCTTTGTCGGCGCTGCGGTATGAATAGCCGCAAATCACCGACTCCCTCACGGTCGCGGCTCGGCAACGGAGTGTTACTGAACCGCGACCGTAAGGGAGTCGGTGCCTTTTTACGGTTTTCGGTTCCAGGGGCGGAGTACGCGATACTCCGGGATGGTCGTGACCCACCAGATCGCGCATGAGCACCTCGACAATATAGAACCAAGCCCTCGATTTCTACACTAAGAAGCTTGGTTTCAAAATTATGACGGACCAGCCCTTCGACGGCAAGCAGCGCTGGATCGAACTGGGTGTGAACGGCAGTGACACCAAGGTCGTTCTCTTCACGCCGGACGGCCATCAGGACCGCATCGGAACGGTCTCGAATGTAGTGTTTCGTGACCGACGATGTGGAGAAGACCTACAACGAACTCACCGCTCGCGGCATGGAGTTTGAGCAGCCACCTGTGAAGGCGTCCTGGGGAACGTCGTCGGTATTTAAGGACCAGGACGGGAACCTTTTCGCGTTGTCGTCGAAGTAGCGGCAGGCCGACGGGGGCGTCGGCCGCGGACCAGGGGGTGCGCCCCACTGGCGAAGTTCACCGATCTGAAAAAGCTTGCAGGAAGATTTTGCGGAATCGGGCGGCGTCGGCATCCATGGCAACTTCCGCATTCGGGCTGCCGGGGGTTTGAACGGTCCTTCCTTCTGCCGGTGAATCCTGCAGAATGTCGATGTGAAGGCGGCTGGATTTGACGACTTCCGGGCGGAGCAGTGCGACAGCCGCCAGTGGGTCCCACGCATAGAAGTAATGTCCTACGATCGATTCGCGATCAGTCTCTAGAACCTGCGCGGCCACCCGTCCGAGCGGCGAAACGGCATGGGCCTGAAAGTCGCGCAGGAACGCGAGATCGATGGGCACCTTGTTAGTGGCGTCGAGGGGAACCAGAAGGATGGGAATACGCGAGCGGAAGACGATGCGCGCGGCATAAGGATCGACAAAGATGTTCCACTCGGCGGTCTTGTTGTTGGTTTGGAACAGGCCGCCATCGCCGAGGTTGCCAGGGACTTCGACCGCGCCTCCCATGATCACGATTTCCTGGATGCTGCGAGCCACGGATGGCTCGCGTTCGAGCGCCTCAGCCAGGTTAGTCAGCGGACCGAGCGCGAGGATGCGCACACGATGTTTCTGATCCTTGAGATATTCGATCAAATAATCAGCGGCGGTTTTCCGGGCGGGCGGCCGCGAGCTCGGGGGAAGCGCGACACCCGGTAGGTCGTCGGAAGTCTTGCGCCACTCGCGAGGAAACTCGGCGCTGCCTTTCAGAGGCGTCGCTCTGCCTGCGAAGACCGGGAGATTCGTGCGGCCGCTCAGTTCCACCAGCCGGGTCAGATTGCGCGCTCCGGCATCCACGTGCGCCAGGCCATTGGCGATGGTAATGGCATCAATGTGGACGCTCGGGTGCGAGAGAAGGAAGGCGATGGCTAGGAAATCGTCCGAGCCGGCGTCGGTATCGATGATGATGCCGGGCGGATGAGCTTGGCTCGGAGGGACGAATAGAACCAGGGCAAGAAGCAGGAGACGGTGCATGGTGGAACTTGAAGAATAGCAAGCCGGAGGCTTGCCCTACGGGGA
>PMUN01000216.1 GCA_003166875.1 Bryobacterales bacterium
GGCGGACCCCCTGGTCCGCGCGGGTCCCCCTGGACCCGCTCTTCGCCAACGGAATCAGCTTTCTTCAAAACCGGCAAGCCGACGAGGGCGTCGGCTGCGGTCCAGGGGGACCGCCCCACTAAGAATGCAAATTGAGCAATCTTGGGAAACTAAGTCTAGGTTTTGGCGCGCGCGTAATAACCGTCGCGAGTCTGCACGATCAGCTCATTCTTTTTGGTGGTGAGCTCAATCTTGTGGTAACCCCCGGCGGCGTCCGGATGGTCGGAGGTGTATCCAATGCTGTATTGATTGCGGAGTTCTTCCTGGATCTGATCGTAGATTTTCTCGATTGGCTCTTTCTTCGAGACTTCGAAGAACCCTCCTCCCGTCTCCCGAGCTAGCCGCTGGAGAACCGGCTTGCCATCGGTACGAGAGCCTTGCCGGCCGCCGGGATAACCGCCGCCGCGTCGGCCTCCGCCAAAACCGCCATGACCCATGGGTCCATACGCGTCCGAGTCAGCGAACAGAATTGAGTACACCAAGGTATTGGCGCGCTGCGCGGATTCGATGGCGCTGGATAACGTGACTTTGCTGCCATTGTCAACGCCGTCCGTCAGTACAATCACAGCTTTTCGGCCGCTCTGCTTTTTCATGAGCTCGTCGGATGCCAGAAGGACCGAGTCATATAGCGACGTGCCGCCTCCGTGATGACCGCCATGCCCTCCGCGCCCGCCTCCACCGTACCCACCGCCGCCTCCGGACTGACGATCCTGCTCGGGTGACTCCAACCGCCCCAGCGCCGCTTCCAATTTCTTCCGCGACGGAGTGAGATCTTCGAGCAGCTCCACCTCACGATCGAAGTGAATCAGGAACGCCTGGTCCTTGTCCTCGCGCAGCACCTGATCCAAAAAGCGGTAGCTGGCGTCGCGTTCCTTCCCGAGCACCCTCCGCTGGCTCATGCTGGTGTCGACTAGCAGGCCAAGCGTCAGGGGAAGGCCGGATTCCTGGGAGAAATAGCGGATGGTCTGCGGCCGGCTGTCTTCGGCCAACGTGAAATCATCCTTTGTGAGGTTGCGAACAATCTGTCCTTTCTTATCCCTCACTGTGGCAAACACGTTGACGACATTGACGTCGGTGGAGAAAGTTGTGTCCTTTTGGGCGCGTAACAACTGATGGGCTAACAGAAACGAGCCCAGCAGATGCCTCCTGGAAATTGTGTCTTCCATGATCCTGAAGGAACGATGCGGTGTCTAATACCTAAGTTACACTCAAATACACGAATCCAGGAGGAAGCTTGAAGAAACTTGTGTGCGACATAAATGTGGGGCCTTTCGAGGGCGTAACCGAGCCGCGACCGGGAGGGAGCGATAGCACGAGTGGCGCCAATTCTGCGTTCGGGGTAGCGCTTCCTGCCGGTCGCGGCTCGGTTTTCGTACATTCCTACATGCCTTCCACATTGTTATGCACCTTGAAGCAACTCGCTGTATTTACCTCGTTTTTCTGTTTGTCCTTAGCGCCCGCACAGGACAAAATGCTGCCGCTGAACAAGGATCTGCCGACCATTGAGAATACCTGGGACATTCACTACAGCGATTTGGAGCCGGTCCTCAAAAGCCGGCTGGCCGAAGCTCCCGA
This sequence comes from Bryobacterales bacterium, assembly GCA_003166875.1. Classification (GTDB taxonomy): domain Bacteria; phylum Acidobacteriota; class Terriglobia; order Bryobacterales; family Bryobacteraceae; genus Palsa-89. The sequence goes on from PMUN01000216.1 coordinate 1,615, forward strand.
TTCGCTCGAAATCCTGGACGAGCTGGCTCGCGTTTACCGCAGCCAGGCGAAATACGAGCTAGCCGCGGAGCTCTACCGGCACGCCCTCGAATTGCGGGAAGCCGCTTCCGGGCGGGCGAGTGTCGACCTGGTTCCCACCCTCGAAAATCTGGCACGCGTTGATCAGTTGCTTCGCAAACTGGACGAAGCTGAGACGTTGCTGGCTCGCGCCATCGCGATTCGCGAAGCCTCCCAAGGGCCGGATGATCCCCAAATCGCCTCTGCGTATAGCTCGCTCGCGCGGTTGTTCCTGGTTGAGCATAAATTCCTCGAGGCTGAGCCCCTGTATACGCGCGCGCTGCAGATTAATGAGACCAACTACGGGCCCGCTGATCCAAGGTTGTGTCCCTCGCTCGACAATCTTGCGTCCACGTATCGGGAAGAGACCAAATTCGCGCAGGCGGAGCCGCTGCTCCGGCGGTCGCTCATTATTCGCGATACCGCATCCGGACCGGTTCACCCGGAGGTGGCGAGCTCGCTGGATAGTCTGGCGTCGCTCTATTATGTGCAGAAGCGTTTTTCGGACGCGCAGCTTTTGTACGAGCGTTCGCTGGGGATTTGGATGACGCTGCTGGGTCCGAACCATCCCGTGGTCGCCACCAGCCTGGATAACCTCGCCGTGGTTTATGCCATGGAACAGCGCTACCAGGAAGCCGAGCAACTCTACAAGCGTTCGCTCGAGATCCGCGATACAGAAGACGCCGCCAGCTTGCGCAACCTGGCGCTGGTGGAAGTGGGTTTGAAGAACGACCGGGATGCCGCGGCGGACTACAAACGCATGGTCGCGATTCCCGTTAGTGAGCCCGCTCCTGGACTGCGCGAGTACGCCGAGGTGCTGCGAAGAATGCATCGTCCGGCGGAGGCGGCGGTTGTCGAGAAAAAGGCCAAGGCGGCAGAAAATAGGCCGCGAATGAACGCGGATGAACGCAAATGAAATCAATAAGGTAGAAGCGTAATCTGATGTGTTACTCGTATATTGATTTTTCGCCTGGCGGACGGGTTTTCCAGCGGCGGTGAATCCATAGCCACTGGCCGGGGAACTCCCGGATCACTTGTTCCAGGACCGCGTGCAACCGCTCGGTGTCCTGGGCTGCATCGCCTGTGATTTCGACCGGTGGATAGAAGCGCAGCACGTAGCGTTTTTCGTCCTCCAGCCACAATGCGAAACCAGGGATCACGCGCGCGCCGGTACGGTGCGCGATCTTGGCGAAGGCGGCATTGGCGCAGGCCTGGGTGCCGAAGAAGTTCACAAAAACTCCTTCTTGGAGCGATGTATTCTGATCCATCAGAATGCCGACCGCTTCGTTTTGCTGCAGGGCGCGCAGGATGGCTCGCGCTCCATCCCATTTTTCGATGAGCCGGTTACCGGAAAGCTGCCGCCGCTGCTCCACCAGCCGGTCGGCGGCTGGATTGTCGAGCGGCCGGATGACCACGTTCATCGGCTCTGTCATCAGGCCGTGCGCGAATGCGCTGAGCTCCCAATTGCCCAGGTGCGCGGTGGCGAACAGAACGCCGTGGCCGGCCTTTTTAGCGTCCATGAAATGCTCCAGGCCTTCATAACGGATCCATTGGGAAATGTTTTCGCGATTGATCTGGGGAAAACGTGAGAACGAGTAGAGCAGGCGGGCGATAGACCGGAAGACTTGGTCGACAATCACCTTTCGTTCCGCAGGAGTTTTCTCCGGATAAGCCAATTCCAGGTTGCGCATGGCTACGCGGCGCAGGCGCGGCAAGGCCAGATCGAGGAGCCTGGCGTAAAACCGCGCTAAGCCTGGCGGTGAATGAGCCAGCGACCACAACACAAAACTGGCAATGAGGTATTGGATAGACGTTATTCTATCCACCCGCCGCCCAGCACTATGTCGCCCGAGTAAAACACGGCGCCTTGGCCGGGCGTTACNNGAGATCCAGTTCACTTCCTTCACGGCCATCCGTGCGCGCAGCAAATCGTCGTTGCGTCCGACGATCACGCGCTGTGAGGCGGGCTCGGTGGAGATCACGTACAGAGGTTCGCGCGCGGCGATACCAAGGCCGCGCCGCTGGCCGACCGTGAAGTGATGCACGCCTCGGTGCTCGCCCAAAACGCGGCCATTGGTATCTACGATTTCGCCCTCGGTTTGCTCCCGCGCGATGCCTTGCTCGCGAAAATACCCGTCGATGAAAGCCGCGTAGTCTCCATTCGGGATGAAGCAGATCTCCTGGCTATCCGGCTTTTCCGCCACCGGCAGGCCCAACTCGCGCGCCAGCTCGCGCACTTGCGGCTTGGTGAATTCGCCTAAAGGAAATTGCGTTCGCGCCAGTTGGTCCTGCTTCAGGCCGAACAGGAAATAGGTTTGGTCCTTGCCGCGATCCACGCTGGTGCGCAATTGGTAGCGGCCCGTTTCTTCATCCTGGCCGAGGCGTGCGTAGTGGCCGGTGGCGATCCGTTCTGCTCCCACGCCCGCGGCCATTTCCAGAAACTGATCGAACTTGATGAAGTTGTTGCAGAGCGTGCAGGGGATGGGCGTGCGTCCAGCCAGATACTCACTGATGAACGGCTTCACCACCTGCGCCTCGAAGCGATCCTCGAAGTTGATTACGTAGTAAGGAATGCCCAATTGCTGAGCGACGAAGCGCGCATCGTACACGTCGTCGAGCGAACAGCAACGGCCAGTGGGTCCGCTCTCTGGAGTCAACTCCGGCAAGCGCCGCTGGTTCCAGAGCTGCATGGTCAGCCCGACCACCCGCTGGCCGCTGCGATGCAGCATTCCCGCCACCACGGAGCTGTCCACGCCGCCCGACATGGCGACAGCGGTGGTGAGAGAACTCGCAATTGGGAGTGGATGGTTAGACACTGGCGGTATAAGTTGGCGACAGCTTTCGTAAATGAGCCGCGGATTCGGCCACCGCGTCGATTAAAGCATCCACTTGCTCTTCTGTATTGGAATGCCCGAGCGAGAATCGCAGGCTGGCTCGGGCGCGTTCGCGCGACAATCCGATGGCGAGCAGCACGTGCGATGGTTCCACCGCGCCGCTCGAGCACGCTGATCCGCTGGATACCGCGAATCCCTTAAGGTCGAGCGAGATTACCATCGCCTCACCCTCCAGGCCGTCGAAGAAAACATTGGTGGTGTTGGGCGTGCGAGGTGAGCGTCCCGCATTGACGCCGCAGGCTGGTAGGCGTTCCAGAATGCCCGTTTCCAATCGATCCCGCAATGCCGCTAGCCGCGCCGTCTCAGTGGCGAGATTTTCGATCGCCGAGGCCGCCGCTTGTCCTAGCGCAACCGCGCCCGGAACGTTTTCAGTACCGGGACGCCGTTCCCGCTCGTGACGTCCTCCGAATTGAATCGGCCCCAGGCGCGTTCCATGCTTGACGTAGAGCGCACCAATTCCTTTCGGCGCATGGAACTTGTGACCGCTGATGGAATATAGATCCACGCCCAGCGCCTTGACATCCACGGGAATTTTCCCCGCCGCCTGTACGCCATCGGCGTGGAACAGAATGCCGGCCTCGCGTGCCAAGGCCGCGATCTCCCGGATGGGTTGGATGGCGCCCAGCTCGTTATTAGCGTGCATCACTGAAATCAAAATCGTTTCTGGGCGCAGTGCGTGATGGATATCGGCGGGATCCACCACTCCGTCCGAGCCCGTGCGAACATAGCTTACCTCCACGCCCTCGCGCTCCAGTTGGCGGCAAGTATTGAGCACCGCGGGATGCTCAATGGTGGTGGTGATTACGTGTTTGCGCGAGGCTAAATTGGCGCGAACCGTTCCTAAAATTGCAAGATTGTCGGCCTCAGTGCCGCCGCTCAAAAAGACCAGATCTTTGGGATCGCAGGCGATCAGTCCAGCCACCTGGCGGCGCGCTATTTCGAGCTTTTGCTTGGCCATTTGGCCATGCTGGTGGATGCTGGACGCGTTTCCATACACTTCAAGTAGCGCTGGAACCAGCACTTCGAGTACCGCTGGAGATACGGGCGTGGTGGCGTTGTGGTCGAAGTAGAAACGTTGCACTTCAACCACAAGTTTAACAAGTCAGCGGACTTTTGTTTTTTACCCGATTACAGCGTTGTAGACTTTGATAGATGAGCTTAGAGACAAGTGGGGCGAACCCCTGGTCCGCAGGCGACCCCCAGGTCGCCTCAGCCGCGCTGGTCCATCGATACTCGCTGGAGTCTTTGACTAATCCTGCCCGCACTGGATTCTCTTCGATGTACCTGCGGATCTTCTCGAACTCTCGGTCATCGCGAACCAAGTGGTCGTAGCTCTCGTCTTGCCAGAAGCGATTGCCAGTCAACGATAACATCGTGTTAGCACGCTTGGCGGTAATGCTCTTGAGCGATTTCATTATTTTGGGCAATTCTATCGACGGGGTAATCAATAGATGAACATGGTTCGGCATGACCACGAACGCATGAAGCTCATAATGTCCCAACACGTCCGCGTTGTAGTGGATGGCTTCTACGACCATGTCGGCGATGGCTGGTTGGCGAAGATAGACCTTGCCACTGCGAGCTTCGTCAAGTAATCGGTCCATGGCTGCGAATGCTTGTCCGGAGGTTAGTGCTGCCGGAGGGAAAGATCGATGTGGGGGCAGGCTGTCATGGAGACGCCATGTAACGAACACTGGCTGGTCCTGTGATGAGAGGTGCGGAAGCCTGCGGCGGTAAAACGTCACGCTGGAGTAGTGTTTCGCGCCTAGCGGAATTCTCGTGCAAACCAAGAGCCGACCTGGGGGTCGGCTGCGGACCAGGGGGTCCGCCCCACTTTCCTGCTCAAAGAATTAACATTGGTTAGCCACTAAAACGAAACGCATGCCGAAAGCGCTCATCACCCTCACCACCGACTTCGGAACCATCGATCACTTTGCCGGGACCATGAAAGGCGTCATTCTGGGGATTGCGCCTGCGGCGCAGATCATCGACATTTCGCATGAGGTGCAAGCGTTTGAGGTGACCGACGGCGCTTTCACTATCGCGCAAGCATATTCCTATTTCCCCAAGAAGACCATTCACGTGGTTGTCGTCGATCCAGGAGTAGGTTCCACGCGGCGTCCCTTGCTGGCAGAGATGGCCGGGCAATATTTCATCGCTCCGGACAACGGAGTGCTTTCCATGATCTTCGCGCGCGAACGGGCGAAAGTGCGGCATATCGCTAATGACCGGTATTTTCTGAAGCCAGTCAGCCGAACATTTCACGGCCGGGACGTTTTTGCGCCAGTAGCGGCTCATCTGGCTTCGGGAGTGCCGCCGGCGAAATTCGGCAAGCTGATCGAGGATCATCTGCGGCTTACTTTTCAGCAGCCCTCGAGAACCGGTAAGCGCGCTTGGACCGGAAGCATCCTGAAGGTGGACCGGTTCGGCAACCTGATCACGAATCTGCATGTCGACGAGTTCCCGAACGTAAGAACGCGTGCCTTCGGGCTGAACGTGGGATTGCAAACGGTCTCGCGTTTAGCGCTGACCTTCACCGAGTGCGCATCCGGAGAGCTGTTTGTTCTGGTGGGAAGTTCGGGCTACTTGGAGGTGGCGACCAATCAGGGATCGGCGGCGAAGGCGCTGGGCTGCGGAGCGGGGTCACCAGTGGAACTGGTCATTTATTGAGCGAGCGTGGACACACATCCTCCTGGACGCGGGCAGAGAAATGCCCGCGCGCCAATAGGAAAAGTTACAGCTTGCTCAGGCCGATTGCCGCAGCGTAGCGGCGTTCTTCTCGAGCAAGCGAGTGACGCTGGCTTCGCTTGAGGCTGCGCCAGGATCGTTCACGCACAGTGAGGCCGCCTCCGCAATGCGACGCTCCTCCCGCAGCTTGCGCTCCTGCCAGTCGCGAAACGCGGATCGTTCCCGCTCGATTTCTTCCACCGCGGCGGCAATCTTGGTCCGGTACTGAGCGGCAATCGATTCCATTTCGGCCGACAGCCGCTCGTTGTCCTTCAGCTTGGTACTCTCGAAGTCCTGGAGCCGGCGCTGCTGCTCCTCATCGTAGGCTTCCAAGGCGCGTTGCCTTTGCATGGCATCCTGCAGGATATCCTCAACTGCGACGCCCGCCGCCTCAAGGGCCATCATCAGCGCGCTGTGTTTGGCCGTCGCCGATAGGCCGTGCAGTTGCTCGCTCGTCGCCATCTCAGCCACCTTGAGAATGTTGTATTCAGTGGGTCCGATGGTGGACTTAAAACTCGATTTGCTATAGATTTCGTCGAAGGCTGCCAGCTTCGCATTGCCGGCCTTCGGAACTGGATCGGTCCGAGGCGGTTCGCTGATGGTGGGCGTTGACAGGCCCGTATTTGTTTCTTCAGGAGAAGCCGGAGTCCGGCCTAGACCTGAAGACGCTTGTAACATACGTTTGAACACGTCAACCCTCCCTTTAATAGGTGGTGGGACGATATTATCACAAATGCAAATAGCAAAGCGCGGGAAATTGGCCTAATGGCACAAAAGAATTCATACTTCCAGCTAATGGAATCCTTTTCGCATTCTGAACTGATTGCCTGCTTACACTCTTCGGTCACTATTTGTCTGAGAGTGTTTCTCCCTTACTGCCACTACTCTCCGGGATAGTCCTCGCTGCGATGCGAGGTACCGAACAGGGGACATTCCCGGAGAGAGAGTCAATGATGGAAACGGATCCGCAAGGGTCAAGGGCGGTCGGGCTCGATCTGGGCACCAGCCGCATCGTCTCGGCGCAATGTCAGGACACCGACATTCTGTTCGGGACACAACTGAACGCATTCACGACGATTCCGTTCTCTAAATTGACGGAGGGCGTGCTCAAGAAGGAGCGGATTCCTTACGTTCTACAGGATTCCGAGATCACCGTCTATGGCGATGAGTCGGAGCGCTTCGCCAATCTTTTCCACACTGAGACCCGGAGGCCGATGCGGCGCGGCGTCCTGAATCCGGATGAACTGACCAGCGCCACTATGGTGCGCGAGATCGTTATGTTGGTGACCGGCGAGAAGAACGGCCGGGGGCAGAAGCTGTGCTTCAGTATTCCCGCGGCTCCGTTGGGCGCCGGCGAAGCAGTAGCCACACACCAAAGCCAGATGATGAGGATGCTGTGCGATCTCGGCTACGAAGTGCGCAGCATCCCGGAGGGGCTTGCGGTGGTGTATGGCGAGATGGAGAGCTCTAATTACACAGGCATCGGCGTCAGTTGCGGCGGAGGATTGTGCAATGTATGCCTGAGTTATCTCTCGGTGCCGGTGTTCAGTTTCAGCATTCCCAAGGCGGGAGACTTCATCGACATAAGTGCCGCGAACGCGCGGGGCGAGTCGGCTACCCGCATCCGCGCGATCAAAGAGGAGTCGTTCTGCTTCAACGGTCATTTCGCCTCCAAGACTCACCAGGCCATTGGCGAGTATTACGACGAGATGATTCACGCGCTGGTGGCCGCCATCCGGGATACTTTGGCCGGCGTACAGAGCATGCCTAAGCTCAATCGTCCGATCCCATTGGTTCTGGCCGGCGGGAGTGTTCTGGTGTCCGGTTTCCGCGACCGGTTCGAGAAGCAGCTGCGCGAGACGGAGTTGCCGGTGGCGATCGCGGAAGTCCGGTTGGCGCCGAACCCTCAGCATTCCACTGCTCGAGGCGCGCTGGTGGCGGCAATGAGCGAAATTTAGGCGGCCGGGGCTATTCTTGCCGCAACGCCTGCATGGGATCGATGCGCGTGGCGCGCCGCGCGGGAATAAACGTGGCGGCCGCGCCTACGCCGAGCATGATCGCAAACACAATCGCGAAGGTCACGGGATCGCTGGGCTTCACGCCATAAAGAATTCGCTCCAACAATCGCCCGGCGCCTAACGCCATTGCCAGGCTGAGTACAAGACCCGTACCGATCAAAATGGCGGCGCTGTGGGCTACCGACGCCAGCACCTGCGCCTGGGTCGCGCCGAGCGCCATGCGGATGCCGATTTCGCGGGTCCGGCGCGAGACCGCGTAGGCCATCACGCCGTAAATTCCCGTGGCGGAGAGTACCAGCGCCAGGATCCCAAACGCACCAAGGGTGATGGCGGAAGTGCGGGCAGCGAAGAAGGTAAACGTGAGTTGATCCTCCACGCTGCCGGCGGCGAACAGGGCGATCGAGGGATCGATTTCACGGGCCACCTGACGGATTGACGCCACTAGAGACTCTGGGAGAATCATGCGTGTGCGAGCCACTAACGCAGCCTTCGACTTATACCAGGTGTCCAGCGGCGTCCAGAAGGCCGCTTGGTTTTGTTCGTTCAGATTGTAATATTTCCCAGTCTCCATAACGCCCACAATCTCCATCGGTTCCTTAGTTGTGTTGGTGGAAAAACGGCGTCCCAGCGGGTTCGCTCCATCCAGCAATCGCGCCCCGAACGCGCTATTCACAATGGCCACTCGCTGGGCGCCCTGCTTGTCCCTGGCGTCGAACTCGCGGCCGGAAATCAGGCGCGTTCGCATGGTGTGGAAATAATCCGGGCTGGCCGTAAAGGCGTAAGCGTTCGGCACGTCGGAGGCGCGCTTGGGAACGGGCTTCCCTTCGATGTAGACTGCATTCCAGGTGACGCCCGATGATAACGGGATATTATCCACTAGTGTGGCCGACTCTACTCCCGGCAGTTGGCGGACGTTATCCAGCACGCGCCGCTCAAACTCACGGCCGCGCGGCTCGTCATAGCCTTGCATGTTCAGATCGAAGGAGACCGTAGCGAGGCCAGGGGTTTCAAAGCCGATGGGCGCGGAGAGCGACCGTTGCAAACTCTTGACCACCAGCACCGCACAAAAAAGCAGCAGCACCGACATCGAGACCTGGGCCGCGACCATGTAATCGCGCAAATGCCAGTAGCGGAATCGCCCTATGGCGGCTTCATTTTTTAATGCCGGGACCAGGTCCGTCTTAGTCGCCTGTAACGCCGGTAGCAGACCGAATAACAACGCCGTGACGGCCGACACAACCAGGGCGAACAGGAACACGCGCATATCTACGGGAACGTTCACCGTCAACGGGACATCCACCGGAGGATGCCACGCCGCCAGCGCGCTGGTGATCCAGACAGTCAACAGCGCGCCGCCAGCCCCGCCCGCGAGAGCGACCATGAGATTCTCGGTGAGCAGTTGCCGAATCAGTACGCCCCTTCCAGCGCCGAGAGCAAGCCGGATAGCGGTTTCCTTACGTTTGTCGCCGGCGCGGGCAAGCAACATGCTGGCCAGGTTCACGCAGGCGACTAACAACACCAGACAGGACACGCCGAACATCACGGCGACGAACCCGATGAGAGGACTCCGCAGGTACGCGCCCACCAACCCCGGAGGAGTGAGCTTGATCTCGATACCGCCGTCTTCTTGAGGATATTCCTTCGCCAGGTTTTGTCCGATCCCGTTAAGAGCCGACTCAGCCTGCGCCATGCTGATGCCTGGCTTCAAACGCCCCACCGCGAAGAAGTTGCGGGCGGTCCGGCGCTCCTGAAGATCTTCGCCAGCCTGCAACTCTTTTTGCATAGCCATGGAGAAGTAAACATCCGGAGTCATGACAAGCTCCGTACCGAAGAATCCTTTGGCGGCGATTCCCAACACGGTGAATTCCCGGCCGTTGACCTGGATCTTGGCGCCAATAATATTGGGGTCTCCTCCAAAGCGCTTCTGCCAACCTGTGTAGGTCAGAACCATCACCGGATGGCCTCCGCGAGTTTTGTCGTCCTCTGGCTGGAGCAGACGGCCAGCCAGCGGTTTGATTCCCAGTAGCTCGAAGTAGTTCCCGGTCACAGTAACACCCCACATCCGCTGGCAGTTACCCTTTGGACCAACGCTCGCTGGGACAAAGCCCATACCGGCCAACCCCGTGAGCACTGAATTGCGGTCGCGAAAATCGCGGTAATCCGGGAACGAGACCAAAGGGGTGGTGTTGCCGCGGCTGCCCATCTTCGTGTTTAGAGAGAACAGCTCCGAGGGGCGCTCCACCCCGGGTAAAGGCCGTAAGAAAATAGCGTTGATCACGCTGAAAATGGTTGCATTTGCGCCGATGCCAAGTGCCAGCGACAGCACGGCCATGCTGGCGAACAGAGGGCTCTTGCGCAAGGTGCGCCATCCATATTGAAGATCCCGGCCCAGCCGTTCGAGCGATGTCCAGCCCCACATTTCGCGAATGCCCTCCTTCAGGAGACCCACATTGCCGAAATCGCGACGGCTGGCCAGTGTGGCTTCTTCGGGAGTTATGCCTGAGCGAATTCGCTCCTCGGCCTCCAGCGCCAGATCGTGGGCGATCTCATCGTCGAGGTCAGTGTTACGTCGTTTCCGCTGCCAGAAGTCCCACCGCATTATTGTTTCTCGTTCCTCCCTGGAAGCCGTGAAAAAATTCACGGGACACCGACTCCCTTACGGTCGCGGTTCGGTAACGTTGCGAGCTATTCTTGCCGCAACGCCTGCATGGGATCGATGCGCGTGGCGCGCCGGGCGGGTAGAAAGGTTGCGGCCGCGCCTACGCCGAGCATGATTCCGAATACCGTCGCGAACGTCAGCGGATCGCTGGGCTTCACGCCATAAAGAATTCGCTCCAACAATCTTCCGGCGCCCAATGCCATTGCGAAGCCGAGAACGAGTCCGGTACCGATCAAAATAGCGGCGCTACGGGCAACCGAGCCCAGAACTTGGGATTGGGTTGCGCCGATCGCCATGCGGATGCCGATTTCCCGCGTCCGGCGCGAGACCGCGTAGGCCATCACGCCGTAAATTCCGGTGGCGGAAAGCACCAGCGCCAGAATCCCGAACGCACTCAGGGCGATGGCGGCGATGCGGGGAGCGAAGAAAGTCCACGATAGTAGATCCTCTACGCTGCCGGCGGAGAACAGTGCGATAGCGGGATCGATTTCGCGTACCGCGCCGCGGATTGACGGCACCATGGACTCGGGAGGAGTCATGCGCGTGCGAACCACCAGGGTAGCCTTCGGCTTATACCCGGCCTCCAGCGGCGTCCAGAAGGCCGTGCCCGGATCAGTTAGATTGTAATATTTGCCAGTCTCCACAACGCCGACAATCTCGATCGGTTTCTCAGTTGGGCCGGTGGAGAAGCGGCGTCCCAGCGGGTTGCTCCCAGCCAGCAATTCCTCCGCAAAAGCGCGATCCACGATGGCCACCCGCGGGCCGCCCTGCTTGTCCCTGTCGTCGAACTCGCGGCCGGAAATCAAGTGGGTCCGCATGGTGCGGAAATAATCGGGACTGACCCCAAAGAAGTAAGAGTTCGGTACGTCGGCGGCCCGCTTGGGAACGGGCTTGCCTTCGATATAGACAGGACTCCACGGGACGGTCAAAGTTAACGGGATATTATCCGCTAGTGCGGCCGACTCCACTCCCGGCAGTTGGCGGACCTTATCCAGCAAGCGCTTCTGGAAGTCGCGGCCGCGCGGCTCCTCATAGCCTTGCATGTTCAGATCGAAGGAGACCGTAGCGACACCATGGGGTTGAAAGCCGATGGGCGCGTCCAGGGAACGTTGCAAACTCTTTACGACTAGCACGGAACAAAAAAGCAACAGCACCGACAGGCAAACCTGGGCAGCCACCATGTAATCACGCAAATGCCAATAGCGGAATCGCCCAGTGACGGCTTCATTCTTCAATGCCGGCACCAGGTCCGTTTTAGTGGCCTGAAGAGCAGGTAGCAGACCGAACAGCAGCGCCGTGACGGAGGAGACAGCCAGGGCGAACAGGAACACGCGGAAATCTACGGGAGCGCTGACAACCATCGGGATATCCACGGGAGGATGCCAGGCCGCCAGCGCGCTCGTGATCCACAGAGCCAATAACGCGCCGCCGGCGCCCCCCGCGAGAGCCACCATGAGATTCTCGGTGAGCAGCTGCCGGATCAGCACGCCTCGTCCAGCGCCCAGAGCCAGCCGGATCGCAGTTTCCTTACGCTTGTCGCCGGCACGGGCAAGCAACATGCTGGCCAGGTTCACGCAGGCTACCAATAACACCAGACAAGAAACGCCGAACAACGCAGCAGCGAACCCGAGGATGGGTTTCCGCAGGAACGCTCCGGCCAACCCCGGAGGACTGAGCTTGACCTGCATGCCGCCGTCGTCCTGCGGATATTCCTGCGCCAATTGCCGTCCGATAGCGTCGAGAGCCGACTCAGCCCGCGCCACGGTAGTGCCTGGCTTCAAACGCCCTACCGCAAAGAGGCCGCGTGGGGACCGGTGGTCTAGATCGTTAAGGCTGTTTCCGCCCTCCAACTCTTTCTGCATGGCCATGGAGAAGAAAACGTCTGGAGCAAAGAAAAGCTCGGTACCGAAGAACCCTTGCGGAGTTATGCCCAACACGGTGAACTCGCGGCCATTGACCTGAATCTTTGCACCAATAATATTGGGGTCTCCTCCAAAGCGCTTTTGCCAACCTGTGTAGCTCAGAACAATTACTGGATGGCCTCCGCGAACTTTGTCGTCCTCCGGTTGGATCAGGCGGCCGGCGAGGGGCTTGACTCCCAGTACCTCGAAGTAGTTCCCGGTCACCGTATAGCCGAACATCCGCTGGCAGTTACCTTTTAGACCAACGCTGGCCGGGACAAAGCCGATAGCGGCCAACCCCGTCAGGACAGAATTGCGGTCGCGAAAATCGCGGTATTCCGGGTACGAGACCAAGGGAAGAGCTGTAACGCCCCGCTTCTCGTTGAGAGTGACCAGCTCCGAAGCGCGTTCCACGCCGGGTAAAGGCCGTAACAGAATAGAGTTGATCACGCTGAAGATGGACGCGTTTGCGCCGATACCCAGTGCAAGCGATAGCACGGCCATGCTGGCGAACAGCGGGCTCTTGCGTAGGGTGCGCCATCCATATCGAACATCTCGGCCCAGCCGTTCGAGCGATGCCCAACCCCACGTTTCGCGAATGCCTTCTTTCAACAGCCCAACATTCCCAAAATCGCGGCGGCTGGCCTGCTCGGCTTCCTGGCGCGTGACGCCTGAGCGAATTTGCTCCTCGGTCTCGAGCGCCAGATCGTAGGCGATCTCATCCTCGAGATCGGTCTCGCGTCGCTTCCGCCGCCAAAAGTCCCACCGCATAATTTTGTCCTCCCTCACGCTGGCTTCACGCCGGCCGCATCACTCGCGTGATGGTCTTGACTAGAAGCTTCCACTTCGACTGCTCAGCCACCAGTTGCTCTCTCCCCGCCTCAGTGAGCCGGTAATATTTCGCTCGCCGGTTTAGATCCGAAGCCTTCCATTCCGACTCGATCAGGCCCCGAGACTCCAGCCGATGCAGCGCGGGATATAATGACCCGCGCTCGATGAGCAGCAGATCCGCCGAACTCTGCCGGATGGCTTGGCCGACGCCATGTCCATGCTGCGGTCCCCACTGGAGAGTCCGCAAAATCAACATGTCGAGAGTGCCCTGCAGCAACTCGATATGATTTTCGTTAGGGGCATTCTTGGGCATCGTGTCTAGAAGACAGTCTACTAGAAGATTCGTCCCTTGTCTACTAGAATGTCTTCTAGTACAAGAAGCCCAGACTCGGAGCCACCAAAGTGGAATGACCAAGGGGTGCACGACATAAATGTGGAGCCTTTCGAGGGTGTAGCCGAGACCGGCAGGGAGCGATAGTACGAGTGCCGCTAGCTCTGCGTTCGGGTAGCGCTTCCTGCCGGTCGCGGCTCGGTTTCGTACGTTCCTACATGCCTTCCACATTTATGTCGCGCGCCCCACCACCACCGGCGCGAGCCACAGCACTTGCCTTACTTTGGTACAATCAACGTGTATCACTTTATTCGTGCCCCGGCCGCTTACTGTGGGAGCGGAATCTTACGCGTGGTTCGTGACCCCTGTATCGCGTGAGGAGAGGGCGGCAGTCCAGCTTTTATTCTTGTCCGGGTTGCCGAAAGTAACGGAAAATGACATCGATCTCGCCCCCGCCGAGCATGTCTAGAGCGAAGGAGTTTCGTGCGCGTCTCGGAAGCCATGTTATGGTGGCGGACGGCGCCATGGGCACGGTGCTCTACTCCAAGGGCATCTTTATCAACCGTTGTTTCGACGAGTTAAATCTCTCCTCGCCATCGCTCATCAAAGAGACACATCAAGAGTACGTAAAAGCTGGCGCGGAGATCATTGAAACGAATACCTTCGGCGCGAACCGCACGCGCCTGGCGTCTTTCGGCTTCGCGGAGAAACTCAAAGCCATTAATCAGGCGGGCGTGCGGCTGGCGCGGGAAGCGGCCGGGGATGTCGCGTTCGTCGCCGGAGCAATGGGACCACTTGGTGTGCGGATTGAACCGTTGGGATCCATCTCATTTGCGGAAGCACGCGCCATTTTCCGGGAACAGGCCGAGGCGTTAGTGGAGGCCGGCGTGGATCTGCTGATCCTGGAAACGTTTTCCGACCTCAACGAGATTCGCGAGGCAATTTTCGCCGCGCGGGAAGTGGCCGGGAGCGAGATGGCGATCATCGCCCATGTCACCATCGATGATTCCGGCAACATGCCCGACGGCACTGAACCCGAGACTTACACGCGCAAGTTGAACGAGTGGCCGGCCGATGTTATCGGGCTGAACTGTTCAGTGGGCCCGAAAGCCACCCTCGAAACCATCGAGCAGATGATGCATTACTCCCAGAAGCCGATGAGCGCGATGCCGAATGCGGGATTGCCTACCGTGGTGGAAGGGCGCAAGATCTATCTGTGCTCGCCCGAATACATGGCGCAGTACGCACGCCGCTTCCTGTGGGCCGGCGTCAAGATCATCGGCGGATGTTGTGGAACCACGGCGGAGCACATCAAGCTGATTCGTTCCGAAGCGCGCTCTCTGCAGCCGCAGGTGCGCGGGCTGACGGCGACCGTGGAAGAGCCGGTGGTTAAGGCAAGAGCGCTCGGAAAGATCCCGGTTGGCGAAAAAACCAAACTGGGCGCCAAGCTGGCTGCGGGAAAGTTTGTGGCCTTCGTCGAGATACTGCCGCCGCGCGGTGTGGATGCCTCGAAGGAAATCGAAGGCTCGAAGTTGTGCGCCGCACGAGGAATCGACTGCATCAACGTGCCGGACGGTCCCCGCGCCAGCGCGCGGATGAGCGCCCAGGTTACTTGTCAGCTTATTCAGGAACAGGCCCACATCGAGGCCGTGATGCATTTCTGCTGCCGCGACCGGAATATTCTCAGCATCCAATCCGAGCTGCTGGGCGCGCATACGGTGGGCATCCGGAACCTGATCTGCATTACCGGTGATCCGCCGCGCATGGGAACTTATCCGGATGCGACCGCGGTCTTCGACGTGGACGCCATCGGGCTAACCAACATCGTCAACAACCTCAACCACGGGCTGGATATCGGCGGCAACCCCATGGGCTCTCAGACCGCGCTGCTGCTCGGCGTGGGCGCGAATCCCGGCGCGTTGAACATGGAAGAAGAAATCCGCCGGATGGAGTGGAAAGCGCAGGCCGGCGCGGAGTATATTGTTACTCAGCCGGTGTTCGATCTGGATTTGCTGGAGGCGTTCCTCAAACGGATTGAACCCTTCAAGCTGCCGGTGGTGTGCGGCATTTGGCCGCTGACCAGTTACAGAAATGCGGAATTCATGGTGAATGAGCTGAGGGTGCCAGTTCCCGAGCCGCTGATGGAAAGGATGCGCGGCGCGGACAGCGCCGAGAAGGCGCGGCAGGAAGGTATTGCGATCGCGCAGGAAATGGTGGTGCGCGTGCGGAAACTGGTCGAAGGGGTTCAACTCAGCGCTCCGTTTGGACGCTATTCCATGGCGATCGAAGTTGCGGAAGCAATCGGTCCGCGAGACTAACAATTTGGCTACCGACCTCATAGAAATAGATCCCGACCAGCCCGCTCCGGAAGCGATTGAGCGGGCGGCGATGCATCTTCGCCGCGGCGACGTGGTGGCGATTCCCACCGAGGCGTTGTACATGCTGGTGGCCGACCCGCTGAACTTGAACGCAGTGGGCCGCGTATTTTCTGCCAAGGGCCGCGAGATACATCGGTCCTTGCCACTGCTAATCAGCGGAGTCTTCATGGCTGAAAGCATGGCCAAGGAATTGTCCACGCGGTTTCATCTGCTGGCGCGCCATTTCTGGCCGGGTCCGCTAACGATCATTGTTCCGGCCTCGGCCAACGTGCCTCTCAAGGTCACCGGGAACACGGGTCGCCTGGCCATGCGGCAATCGCGCTCGCGTGTTGCTCAGGCCCTGCTCGACTGGCTGGATCAACCCCTGATCGCCACCAGCGCCAACATCTCCGGTCAGCCAACATGCCGAAGCGGCATTGAGGTTTTCGGAACCATGGACGGCCGCGTGGACCTGGTGCTGGA
>PMUN01000032.1 GCA_003166875.1 Bryobacterales bacterium
CTGGTTGCTGGTTGCTGGTTTCTGGTTGCTGGTTGTTGGTCGTGGGCGTCGTTACTGGATGGCGATTGTGGATGCTTCGGACGTTTGGTTGCCGATTGTGAGGGTGATTGGATATGTTCCGGGCGAGAGTGCGGTGGGTACTGTGACGTTGATTTGATAGAGCCCGGCGAAGCCTGGCGCTAAGCCGCTGAATGAGACGGCAGCGGTTGTTTCGCCAATTATTACCGTTGGCGGAGTTGTAGTTTTCGCTAGCGGTATTGCGACCGCAGCGTCGCCGCTGGCTGGCTGATTGGTCACTGGACCTAGACCATTGGCATAAAGCGAAATCGTCTGGCCGCGTCGCGCGGGAGCTATCTGCCCAAAGAACGCCGGAGCATAGGCAGACAGAGGAAGTGTGTAGACATTTCCGTATGCGTAGCCTCCGTTGGGCGAGCTGATGGTGACCTTGACTTGCGCGGAGCTTTGTCCTTGCAGCTCCCAAGGAACCTGCACGTTCACCTGGCTGGGCGATACATAGATCAGGTGCCCTGGCGCGCTAATGTTGGCGGAGGGAACATCGAAGCTCACCAGAACGGAATCGAGCGCCAACGGGAGCATCGCGGTGGGCGTCGAATCCGTGACGGAGCTCAGGGCGCTTCCGAAAATGCTGATATACGAACCGGGCGCGACCGGTTTTCCAGCTTCAAAACTGGCAGCGTCGACAATTTGAGTGATGTTTGGACGCGGCAATACCGTTCCCAGGAAATCCCATGACAGTCCTAAGCCAGTAACATTGAAATCGTACTTGCCTGGCTGATTTCCTAGAATCGCGTCCGCGCTGGCGATGCCATAGACATTTGTTTTCGAATCGGCATTCCGGAGAGTTCCGCCGGTAGCGGTGAAAGTCACCGGGACGCCGGCAATGGGCAGGCCAAACTGATCGGTCAGTTCTACTCCGATGGGCCCGAGATCTTGATCGACGGATCCGTCGCCCCCGCCGTTCACTGCGATGAGACTGGCCGGATAACCGGCACTGGACAGAAAAAGATAAGGTACGTGCAGCGGAACAATTCCCCCTTGCATTGTTACGGCGCCGAAATACATCCCGGGGGCAGGTACGCCGCCCGAAAGGACGGCGTTCACTGTGCCGGAGGCGCCGGGTGCGAGAGTGATGCTGGTTTGATCAAGCGTCACGCGCGTACTTGCGGCAGAGCTGGCTGCGGCCACGGCGAGCGCGAGAGTGACGCTGGATGAGCCGGTGTTGGTGATCTGGAGCGGTTTGGTGACCGGTGTTGCGGTCACCACGCCAAACGAAATGGTGGGAGGATCGACCGTGATGAAGGATGCCACCGCTGCGCCGGCATCCAGCTTGCCGCCTCCGAGCGAAGGGACACCGGCGGGGTTGCCTGCTTCATCAGCCGAGACATCTTCTGAAGCCGTATCCACTAGCGCCGACTTGATCTGGAGCGCGTTGAACTGTGGATGAGCCTGCTTTACTAGCGCGGCTGCGCCGGCCACTAGCGGCGTCGCGAAGCTGGTGCCCGAAGAGGCCGCGAATCCGTTGGCGCTGTACAGCTCACCCAGCGGATCATAGGACTGGGCAGCCATGTAAAGGTTCGCGAAGCTCATTGCGCTTCCGCCTACTGCGACTAGATCGGGCTTGAGGCCGTTGTCGCCGAGGCTCGGTCCTGTCGATGAAAACGAAGCCAGCATGTTGAAGACCGACTTGTTTTGTTCGAAACCAGCCGGATCTATAACGGCCGTGTGGCCGGGGTTCGCATCGATGAACGATTTGAGCGCGAGGCCGTCGCTATTTGAAATCATGATGGCGGGTTTGGTGGTGAAAAAGAGATTGTTCGGAGCAATTAGCGGCGATTGGTCGTCCATGTAGAAGATCACGCCGACAGCGCCCGCGTCTTCGGCATTTCCGGCCTTGTCCAGGAAATCACAGGTGCTGTTTTCGATCAGAGCAAATGCGCCGTTGAGCGATCCAGGGGGCAGCGGGGCGCAGGCCAGGCCGTCGCCATCCAGTTGAGCAACGTCGCGCAGCGGTGCTGCCGCTGCGCCCGGAGGAATGGGCGCGTCTCCGAAGACGCCGGCAATCTGGTGCAGGTTGGATGGGACGCCGGGTCCAGGTACCTCAACTCCTTCTGACATGAAATGCGAGTTGGTGGTAGCGCCCACTTCGATGGCGGAGGGTGCATCGCCCGGCGATTCAACGGTGCCGAACGCCGGCGCGTTTATCGATTGGCCGGTGGCATCGTTGCCGCTGGCGACCACCACCAGCATGCCTGCCTTGACGGCATTTTCAACGGCCATGGCAAGCGCGTCGCACGGAACGCCGGGTACGTTTCCGCAAACCGCGCCGGAATCGAGTGGACCGGTAAGCGCGGGAGAGCCGAGTGAGAGCGTGGCGATATCCATATGATCGTTGAGGGCGTCTTCGAGCGCCATGATAATCGGATCGTCCGGAGCCGTCTCGTTCACTTCCGGAGATCCGAAGATCTTGTAGTTGCCGAGGTACGCTTTCGGCGCGACGCCGGTGAGGGTGAGGCCGGCGGGACTTGAGGTAGGCATGCCAGCCGCGCAGGAAGCCACGGCGGTTCCATGGCCGATGCGATCGCGCGGCGAGTAATCATCGGGGCGTGAGTCGGCCGCGGGATTTTGGGGATCCGTGCCTGCTGCAACCAACCGGACATAACTGCGCGCGACGATAACCTTGTTGCTGGTGAACGCGCAATCCGAGCCACTGCAGATTGGATAGCCGGCGGGGATTGCGAGAGAACTATCCTGGAATGCCGGATGCGTTTGGTCGATGCCGGTATCGATGATCGCGATCTTGATACCGGCTCCGGCGTTTTGCACTCCTCCGAGTGCGGTCCATGCGGCGGGTGCGTTGACTAGCTGGGTAGCGCGATTCAGATTCAGCCGGCGCCAGCGTAACGCGACCACTCCTTTTACTCCCGGAAGGGTTCTTAGCTCATCCAGGCGCTCCTTAGGAGCTGTTACGTAAACGGCATTCAGAAGGATCTTTGTGGAACCGGTGATCGAAATGTTGCGGTGCGCCAGTTCGGTGCGAAGTGCCTGCGTGTGTGTTTCGATAGGGGGATCGTTGAGAATGAGGGCGTAGCGGGTTTGGGCCAGCATTGGGACTGCCACGAGCGGGATGATCCAAACCGGGCGCATTCCACTTCGAGTGTAAGGAATGTTCTTGAATTATCAAATAGTACTTATCGGATCGAAGATCGGCATTGTCTAAGACAGACAAAGGATTTGCACGCGCCACTAGGCTCACGTACGAGTAAAGCATTGTGGCGCACGCACTCGTGCGTGCCGTGTTCGCNNGCATGAGTGCGTGCGCTACGTTCGGGAAACTAGTAACCCGGCTTGAGCCGACTTTAGTGCTGCCAGTTTCTCGATGGCCTGTTGCTTCACTTTCGCAATGCTATCCTCTTTGATTTTTTCGTAGCCGCGGATCTGGTCGGGCAGGGCAGCGATTTCCAAAGCTTGCGGAAGATTGTCGGGCGTGAGATTGGCGAGCACTTGTTCGATCAAATCGCGATACCACTGGATCAGCGTCCGTTCCACGCGCCGGTGCGCCGCGTAGCCGAACAGATCGAACGGAGTCCCGCGCAGCATCTTCATGTGTTTCAGCGCCAGAAGGGGCATCCGGAACCACGAGCCGAGTTTTAGCTTTTTGTTTACTCCGAAGCGCCGCAGCATTGGAGGATGCAGATTGTAGGAGACTGACTCGGCTGATGTCCACATGTCCCGCACGCCGCGCTCAAACGACGGTTTGGTTAACAAGCGGGCCACTTCGTACTCGTCTTTGTAGGCCATCAGCTTGTACAGATACTTTGCTGTCGTTTCCTTCAGAGACGGGTCGGATATTTTTTCCAGAAAATCTAGGTAGGTCTGCGCGTAAGCCGTGCTTTGGTATTCGCGGAGTTCAGCTACGCGGTCGAATCGTGGTGGCGCTCCCTTCCGGTCGCGGCTCGGTATGGTGTCCCCGGTGGGAACGGCGTTCGATTCCACAAAGGCGGCGTCTTCGTAATACTTGCGGCCCCAGGAAAACGTCTGCAAGTTGCGCTCGATGTCGACGCCGTTCCACTCGATGGCCTGTTCCATCGCTTCGAGCGAAATTGGAATCAAACCGCCTTGATAGGCCACACCCATCATAAAAAGGTTCACGGCCATGTGAGTGCCGAACAATCCTTCGGCGAGCCGGTTGGCATCCAGAAAGATGTTGCGGCCGCGATTGGTGACCGAGTTCACCAGCTCGAGCATCTGGCCGGATCCAGATACCGGCGCGCGATTGCGAATGTTGTCGATGGTGGGCATCACGTCGCTGTTGACGATGGCGACGGTTCGTTCGGCGCAAGCGGTACTGAGATTCGCGGGATGCACCACACCCAGCAGATCGAATCCGAGAATCAGGTCGGCGTTCCCGGTATTGACCTTGGCGGGCGCTTCAATGGGACGCTCGCTCAGCAATAGATGCGATACCACCGCGCCACCCTTCTGAGCCGTGCCCGTTTGGTCGAGCGTGGCCACCGAAAGGCCGTCAATCCACGCCGCGGTGGCGAGCAGGGCGTTGATAGTGACTACGCCGGTTCCACCGATGCCCGGCCCAATGATGCGATAGCCATCGCCGGCCTTCGCCATTTGACGCGGAGCGGGCACGTCGGCCGGCGGGAGCTTGGGAAGGGATTTTTTCTTGAGACCGGTTCCAGCCTTGATTTGAACTGTCACGAACGAAGGGCAATCGCCCATCGCACAGGTGTAGTCCTTATTGCACGACGATTGATGGATGCGGATCTTCTGTCCCAGCTCGGTCATCACTGGCGTGAGGCTCATGCAATTGGACTGGCGGACGCAATCGCCACAGCCTTCGCACACTTCTTCGTTGATGACGAGGCGCATGGTCGGCTCCGCCAGTTGACCGCGCGAGCGTTTGCGGCGCTTTTCGGCCGCGCATTCCTGGTCGTAAATGATCACGGTGACGCCGGGAATCGACGGGAGCTCGCGCAGCGTTCGAGGCAACTCATCGCGGGAGCGTAGCTCGGCGTTGGATGCGAAGACGCTCAGGTCGGTA
Organism: Bryobacterales bacterium; assembly: GCA_003166875.1. Classification (GTDB taxonomy): domain Bacteria; phylum Acidobacteriota; class Terriglobia; order Bryobacterales; family Bryobacteraceae; genus Palsa-89. The sequence continues at coordinate 5,075 of PMUN01000032.1, forward strand.
TATTGCTCGACATTCTCGGCCAGCACCACTGTTTTGCGGACGCCCTCAGCCTGCAGCTTGCGCGTCAGCTCTGGGATCGGAAGAGCGCCCATGGCAGCCTGGCCTCCGGTCATGGCGACGTGACCGTTGTAGAGAATCTTGTAGGTGATGTTGACCTTGGCCGCGACGCAGGCTTCAATCGCGAGATAGCCGGAATGAAACAACGTGCCGTCGCCGATGTTCTGGAAAATGTGCGGATGATCCACGAAGGGCGTCATTCCGATCCAGGGTGCGCCTTCGCCGCCCATTTGCGTGAGAAATGAAATAGCGCGAGTGGGATCCATCAGCCGCATGGCCATGGTGTGGCAGCCTATGCCGCCGCCGGCAATCTGACCCTCCAGCAGCAGCGTAGAACGATTGTGGGGGCAGCCTGAACAGAACGCCGCTGGGCGGGCTGCGGACGGCTTCGCCGTCGGGGCTGGGGACTGGGGGCTGGGGGCTGGTTGTCGATGATCCTTCAGGTTTAGTACGGCGCACAAAACTTTGGCGATTTTGTCGGGGTCTAGTTCGCCGATTGGGGGGAAGTGGGATTTACCTAGGATTGCTGGATGGGACGGCTGATCGTAGAGGATTTCGCGGAGCTGCATTTCTAAGAAGCTCCGCTTCTCTTCTACTACCAGGATGGTTTCCAAGCCGTCGGCGAATTGTTTTACAAACTCGGCGTCCAGCGGGAAGGGCATGCCGACTTTTCCGATCCGGATGCCGTCGCGTACTTTGAGGTCGCGGAGGGCCTGCATCAGGTCGTAGTAAGTTTTCCCGGTGCTGAGGATGCCCACGCGCGCCGCGGCGCCATTCTGCCGATTCACGGCGTTCAATCGTGCGAACTGGCGCACCGCTTCTAGACGGCGTATATTCACTTCGTTCTCGAGCGCTAGCGTGATGGGTGGAACAAGGCGTGGATCGGTGTACTTCTGATAACCCTCCGGCAAGCGAATAGCGGGAAGGTCGGGATCGGTTTCCACGGTCCCGCCGCCATCGCATACGTCAGTGACCATCTTCATCCCCACCCAGGCGCCGGAGAAGCGCGACATCGCGATGGCTAACAAACCGTAATCGATGATCTCCTGCGTGTTGCCGGGATACAGGAACGGAATACCCAGGTTGAAAAGGCTGAAGTCGCTCTGATGCGGGATAGTGGAGCTTTTCGAAATTGGATCGTCGCCGCAGAGCAGCAGCGCGGCGCAGTTTTTTCCGGTGCCGCCCAGGTTGGCGTGGCGCAGGATGTCGCCCGAACGATCGACGCCCGGCCCTTTGCCGTACCAGATGCCCACCACGCCGTCCACTTTGTTCTTGCCGATGACCTCGTAAATCTGGCTGCCCATGACGGCCGTGGCCGCCAGGTCCTCATTCACACCGGGACGGAAGTGGATGTTATATTCGGTGAGTAGTTTCCCGGATCGCGCCAGCGCCATGTCGTATCCGCCCAGTGGCGATCCCTCGTAGCCGGAAATGAACGCGCCAGTCTTAAGGCCGGCCGCCTGGTCGCGGCGCATCTGGTCGATGGGCAGCCGGACCAGTGCTTGAATACCGGTCAAATACACTCTGCCCCGTTCGAGTGTATATTTATCGGAGAGCTTCATAGAGCTGGTGGGATTATCCGATTCATGCTAGCACGCCCTTAGGGTGCGGGTTTTGGAATATATATGTAGGGAGGGTCATTCACGATGCGCACGGTGATTTTCACACTTTCGACGTGTTTCGTGTTGGTTGTTTTGGCGGCTGTGGCGGCAGGCCAAGAACAGGAACGTCCCAGTTTTAGCGGCACCTGGCAGTTCGACGCCTCCAAGAGCGAATTGCATTCCAGCAAGATCTCGAGCGCGACGTGGGTGATTGAGGAAGGCGACAATTCCATACACATCTCGCAGACTGAGAACGGCAAGCCCAAGAAAACCGAGCTGCAGTGTACTACGGATGGGAAGGAATGCAAATTCCCAGGTGACCGGAGAGATTCTTTCTGGTACAACGGCCCCATGCTGGTGGACATGGAAACCAAGAACGACCACGTGACCCGTTTTCGAATGAAGATCTCAGACGACGGGAAGACGTTGACGGTTGAAGTTACGCCGATCGTTCCGCAGAGCGACAAGATCGATACGTTGGTGTTTCAGAAGTAGAGCTAGCCGGCCTGGGCCGAATTCAGCTTTTCTTCCAACCGGGCCTTCACCCCCGGCCATTCCGAATCGATGATGCTGAAATAAACCGAATCGCGCAAGCGGCCGTCCGCGCAGAGTACGTGTTTTCGAAAAATGCCTTCTTGGATCGCGCCGATGCGGAGGATAGCGTTCCGCGACTGTTGGTTGAGCGCATCCGTTTTCAGTTCCACACGAAAGCATCCTAGCGTCTCGAAGGCGTGGCGCAGCATCAGGTACTTGGCTTCGGTGTTTACCACGGTGCGTTGCCAGGGGCGGCCGATCCAGGTGGCACCGATCTCGACGTGCCGGTTGGGCTTGTCGATATTCATATAGCGCGTGCTGCCTACCACCCGGCCCGTGCTTTGCTCCACCTTGGCGAAGGGCAGCGCGGTGCCGTCGGTTTGCCACTGCAGGGCCAACCGGATGTAGTCGCGCATGTCGTCGCGCGATTTCACTTGCGTCGGAATCCAACGCCATAGATCGGGATCGAGACCGATCTCGCAGAGACCGTCCAGGTGGTTGAGCGTCAGAGGTTCCAGCCGGATGTGCCGGCCTGTTAGAGTTACTTGCTGAATTTGGAGCGGGGCCACGCTATGCCGATTTTAGTACAGGGAGTCGTGAAATAATCGGCTAATGCACCGACTCCCTTACGGTCGCGGTTCGGTAGCACTCTTGCGGAACTTCCTCTTCAGGTCCGGATAAAATTCCTTGAGGATGTTGAACGCCGCGTCGTAGCTGATCTGGACGCTCATTCGCGTCAGGATGCCGCCGATCCCGCGCTCGCTTTGAGGATAGTAAAGCTGCGAAATAGAACCGGAGGTGAAATTGCCAAGAAACTCGGAACAATTGAAGCGCTGCCCGCCTGAGTCCGTGCGAGCCACAAGAATACGGCTCAACGCGTAACCGGTCCGGCGCCAACCGCTGCCATGCCCCAAGCGAAAATATCGCGGATCCTCGTGCAGTAAGGCAGGAAAAACGCCGACCACGAACAGCTCGTTGGTGAAGGCATCCGTGAAATCCGCGCCGTAGCGCTTGGAGTAACCCAGGACGCCCTGGCCATACGATTCCTTTTCGTTGGTGGCTTGCTCGATTCCGGCTTGAACGCTGGAGATGGCAAATGTAAAAGGGTCGAAGTAATGCGTGACGAGCTGAAATTTCTCGGCCGGGCCGATCGGTGTGATCGGCTGATCCGGATCGTTCACGGTTTTGAAGTTGGGAAGCACGCCGAACATGCGATGCTCATCGGGATCAATCGCTTTGTCTGGAATGGCGGGCGTTACAGTTGGCTCAACGGCCGGAATTTGCGCGCAAACGGTTCGCGTGTAAGCACACAACAATAGTGCGCAGAAAAGTGAAGCTTTTTTCAGAATGATCCCCAGTTAATGAATTCTTATTGTACCTGAAGCAGCCGTTCACTTGCGCAGGTAAGCATCGTCGCCGCGAATCCAGTCTTCCCGGATGGGAGAAAACAGATCGACGGCGATGGAATCCTCCAGCGCTTCGGCGCTATGCGGCACGTGCGGAGGAATGCGCAGCACCTCGCCTGCTTTCACAACTTTCTCCACGCCGTCAATCACAAATCGGAGCGTGCCTTGCTCCAGCATGGAAATCTGTTCGTTGTGGTGGCTGTGCTCCGGCACCTGGCAGCCTTTCTTCAAATAGACACGCGCCACGGTCATCGTCTCGCCGTGAATCACCTGGCGGGCGAAGGACGGATTCAACTGCTCTTTCTCTATCCGATTCCACTCGTATAGCTGCATCGCGGAGCGATTGTATCATGCGGGCGCGGTCAAATGACGTCCGCAAAGCTTTTGCGCAGTTTATAGAACCAGGCGTGGCCCAGAAAGAATATCGCGATTGCAACCAGCCACAGTTTCACCAAAGGCAACAGCTCCGGCGGATGGTGTTCCAGAAGAATGGCGCGATATCCGTGCACCAGCACGTACATTGGATTCTTCCGCAGGATGAACAGCGCGTTCGCGGGCAAATTCGCTTCCGAATAACAGATGGGCGTAATGAAGAACCACAGGGTCAGCAGAAATCCCATGATCTGGCCAAGATCGCGCACGAACACGCCCAACCCGGCCAGGAACCAGCAGACTCCCAAGGTGAACAGCAGTTGCGGGACCAACAATACCGGGAGCCAGACTACGGTCACCGGAACAGCGCCGCGAATCACCAGCAACGCTACAAGAAACACCCCGGCGGCAAACATTTCCGTCACCAATCCGGCGACCACCTGGTTCACTGGCAGGGTCTCCAGCGGAAAAATCAGCTTTTTCACGAAGGTGCGATGTTCCAGGACCACGTGCGGCGCGCGGCCGGCTGGTTCAGAGAACGCCAGCCACGGCAACATGCCGGCGAGAAAATAGAGAGCGAAGCCGGTGGAGCTGTGGTCGGTTGGACTAAATCGCGAGTGCAGCACTACGCCGAAGACGAAGAAATAGGTCGCCATCAGCAATAGCGGATTCAGGACTGTCCAGAATACGTCGCCAAATGAGCCGCGGTAGCGCGCCAGAATATCGCGCCGCGCCATGGATCGAATTAAACGATGGTTCTCAAGGATGGATCGCACCGGAGCGGCAAAAAATTTCGGCAAAGCGTTGCGCATACGCCGCAGACGGAGCCTCGCGGCGGTGGCAATCTCGCGGCGAAGAACGCGCACTTCGCCATCGGATGCTTCCGCGACGATCCGCAAAAACGGCCGGCCACGGCGATAGGCCCACCCCTCAGGCTGCTGGATGGGCGAGATGTAGATCTGGTATCCGCCGGCTTCCGGAGGGAACGGAATGAGAAGCTCAAACGAGACCGTCTGGCCAGGTGGTACATCGTGCGGGACATGGGCCCAGGCGCCTTCCAGAATGAAGAAATTCGTTTCGGGATCGAAGAATTGCCAACCCAGCGAGAAATTCTCGGGAGTCCAAGTTTGGCGTGATCTGTTTTCCATCACCAGGCGAACTTCGAGCGTATCGGGGAGCGAACGCAACTCGATGTCACGGTATTCGGCGTCCATCATTCGTACAACCAGCGTGGATATCGCTCGCGCACAGGACCGGTTTTGCGTCCCACGGCATAGATTCCGTCGCCGCGCAGTGAATGCGAAAGCTCGTAGCGCTCCAGCAATTGTGAAACCCAGGCGTATTCGGGCTCCGGTCTGGCCAGGAAAGGGCCGGTCTCCATCACCGTCACCTCGAACCCGGAGTCTTCCAGCAGATGCACGACTTCCCGCGTCATGTATTCGCGGTTGTGACGCGGATCAGGCTCGACGCCGGGCTCGGGCGGACGTATGTAAGCCGGAAATAAACCAGGATGGTAGCCCTGCAGGATGGCCGAGATCGCGCGCAAAGAGCCGAGGTTCGGCGTGGTGATCAGCACATGCCCGCCCGGCTTCAAAATCCGATTGATCTCCGCCATCATGTGCATCGGGTCCGCGGTGAGATGCTCCAGCAGCTCACAGCACAGCACTGTGGAGAAGTAGGCATCGTCGTAGGGGAAGCGGTCCTTTTCCGCATCGAACAGATCCACGTCGACAGTGAACACTTCATCGCCGCAGGTTACCGTGCGGGGGTCGACGCCGCCGGCTGGACCGTAATAACAGCCGCGCACTTCGCCATAGCCGAGACGATTCTTGAGTGCGGCCGTGATTTGCAGATATACGCCCATCTCGAGAATCCGGTCGTTCGGACCGCCTGGAGGCGTGAGGGCTAAGGTTCTCTCTAATCGCGTCAGGTGCATCAGGGCGTAGCTCCTGGCGGCTTCGGTGGGCGACCAGGAAACGATGTAGTCCGGTTCCACAGGTAGCGGTTCGGAGACTTGGAGTGGTTCTTCGGGCTCAATCGAGACGGCTGCGGCCGGAGTGGTACCGTGCGCGACGCAATCCAGAAAATCCACATATTTTCGGGCGACTTTTGGCCAGGAACATTCGGTTTCCACCCAGCGCCGCGCCTCTGCTCCCATCGATCGCCGAATATCCGGCCGGCTCACCAGCAGGTTCAGATACTCGAAGAGGTGTTCTTCTTCCGTCGCATCCACGGGGGCCTTCAGGCAGATGTTATCTGGTAGTTCAAGAAACGATCCAACTTCAGAAACGATGACCGCCTTGCCCAAACCGAGCGCACGCATCAATGTTCCGGAATTCTCGCCCACCGTAGGGTAGCGGAGATTTAACACAATATCGCAGGCTGCCAGATTTCCCACGAACTCCGGGATCGGCTGGAAACCAAGCGCTCTCACATTCGCGGCAAGCCCCAGCGACTGTATGAGTGATTGCAGCGGGAAATCCGGATGCGGCTCTCCGACCAGAATCATCTTCGCTTCAGGAGTTACTGCCAGCAGCCTCTTAAACGCGCGCAGCGATTCGGCGATGCGTTTGTAAGGCTTCAGGAATCCGAAGATCCCGATCAGCGGTGTAGTCTCATCCACGCCCAGGATACTTCGAAAGTTGAGCCGGTTGGTCTCTGGAATCCATGCGCCATGCGGGATCCGCGCAACGGGCCCGGAGAAGCCGGCCGAACGCAGTACCTCCTCAACGCAGCCGCTGTGGACGATGGCCCCTTTGGAGCGCGCCAGCAGACCGCGCAGCATCGGAACGCCCTCATAGTCCGGCGGGATTTCGAGCGCCCGCACGCGGTGAGCATTTTCGAGCGCCTGGGGCCCACCCTCCTCGCCCAACACGCGCATGTAAGCATCCCAATCGCCGCGCTTGATGGTGATGTCGGCGATCAAGTGGTGCAAATTGGCTTCGTGAACCACTACCACGCCGGGATGCACCAAGGCTGTCTCATAACAGAAGTCGTGATAAGAATTGTTGCCGATCTGGTAGAGAATGACATCGAAAGCCGCGGGATCGAATACGGAGGGCTTGGAAGCAAACACCTGCACATCCGCCAGCCTGCACAACTCTTCGAGCAGTGCAGCGGAGTAATCGGCGATTCCGCTCCGGGCAGGCGGCAGCGGCGAGAAGAAGGCGATCTTAGTTGCCACGAATCAGTGTGTGTGGGGCAGGATGGCATCCTGCGGCGGGTTGCTAACCCGTCCGAGTTTGCGCCGATTGCCAATCGGCGCGCAGGTTGGAAACCTGCCCCACATCATCTTACAAGCTCCATCGAGAACGTGCCCAGCGCCAACGGAACACGCACCAGAGCGGGCGTGCGAGCTGCATCCTTCAGGAAAAATACTTCAAAGCCCACTTCAGAAGCGGCGCCTTTGACCGAAGCCGTGACGCGATCCACCTCGACTTGCTTGTCGCCCAGCTTGATGGTTTGGGTACCGGCGAACGCCATTCGGATTTCGTAAGCCGCGCCGAAATATACGGTTTGGGGCCCGGGCATGCGACCCTGGCTCAGCTCACGCCGGACGTAGTAGAGGAACGCCAGCGCATCCTTGCCGCAGGCCGGTGTTTTCATCTCCGACTTACCGCCGCCGGTGGTCTGACGCGTGGCCGTTCCGGACGGGTCGAAGCTGGTCTTTTCATCGGTTTTCTTCTGGCCGTGGCTGGCGGTCCGCTGAAACTCTACGGAGCAGAAATCGGGCGACGCTTCGGAGTGATAGCGGTCGGTAACCGAGAAGCCCGGGACCGCGGCGTCGAGATCGAACTGCAGGTGCAGCCGCGGTGCGACGTCTGCCGTGCCTTTGTCCCGCGAGGATTCCAGTTGCGCCTCGCCCAGACTCAGCCCGCTCGGCCAATTGACGCTGTAGCGCAGTTGTTCGTTTTCAAAGGTGGGAGGACCCAGGGGAGTTCCGGAACTTGCGAGTGCCGCGCAGGCCAACACCAAACCCATTACTTTTCGGAAAGGATACTTCGTCATGGATAAATTACCGGCGTGCGGCGGACATACGATTCAGAACGGGAACGGGCTTTTCCCCAGCTTTACCCGCGATTTCATAATACACGTCCAAGGTCTTGGCGGCGCTTTTCTCCCAACTGAACATCGGCGCCCGCTGCGCGCCCAACCGTTCCATGCGCGCCCGCAACTCCGGATTCAACAGCAGGTCTCGCAAGCTCAGCAGAATGTCGTCCACCGAATGTGGATCGAACAGCAGAGCGGCTGAATCGGCTACTTCCGGCATCGCCGAAGTATTCGAGCAGGCTACCGCGCGGCCGCACGCCATGGCTTCCAGGATGGGCAAACCAAAGCCCTCATAAAAGGACGGGTAAACAAAAAGATCGCAGGCGCCGTATAACTTCACCAGATCGGCATCGGATACGAAGCCGGTGAAGTGAACGCGATCCGAAACGCTTGATTTCCTGGCGAACGCACGGATCGCCTGGGCGTGCCAGGTCTCTTTGCCAACAATCACCAGGTGATGCGGAAGTTGCGGATAAGCGCGCAGCAACCGCTCAAAGGCCTGAATCAGGCTGGCGTGGTTCTTGCGCGGTTGCAGATCGCCCACCGTCAGAACGAACGGAACCGTCAACCCCAGTGACGTCTGTGCCCAGCGCTGGGCGATTTCGCGGGAAATGGGATGGAACGAAGAACACACGCCGTTGGGCAGCACCACTACCTTCTCTTCGTCCAGCCCGTAAGCATCCAGAATGCGGCGCTTCGAGAATTCGCTGGGCGTCAGCACCCGCGCCGCCGCCTTCACGGTGCGATGAACCGTACAGCGCAATTGCAGCGCGCGAAAGGAAGTGAAATACTCAGGATGCTCCAGAAAGCTGACATCATGCACGCTCACCACCACCGGCACCGGGCAGAAGACCGGGGCCGTGTATTGCACGTGCAGAAGGTCCGGCCGGTCCCGCCGCAATCTGCGCGGAAGATCGAAGCCCAGCCGCACGAACGGATTTATTGCGACACGTCTCTTATGGAAGCGTTCGGGTACTTCGTCGAACGCATCTTCACGCGAAACATAGGTCACGAAATCCGATTGACGGTCTAATGCCGCGAAACAATTCAGCAGATTCTTGATGTATGTTTCGTTGCCCGTCAAGTGTTGCCCAATCGCATGGGCGTCAACGGAGAAGCGCATCACCTTTTCCAGTATAGTGGGTTTCCAGCCCAGCCCGGTACCTTCACAAATTTTTCACAAATAATGACAGACGCCGGTTACTTCAGTTCCGTGCAATTCCAGAGCCAAATGCCGGTCACTGTCACAGTTTAGACCGATCCGGGGGGCATATCGTTTCCAAAGACGCCATCTAAAATGCGCCAGGCGGCCGGCCAGGTGAAACGTTCCTCATAGAATTTGCGGCCGGCGGCTCCGATTTTGTTGCGGGCGGCGGAGGAAGACAGCAACTCAGAGACGGCCCCGGCAAAACTACCAGGGTCGTCGGCCAGCAGCAGGTGTTCTCCGTTGCGGCATTCGAGGCCTGCCGCGCCCAGAGTGGTTGAGACCACCGCGGTTCCAGCGGCCCAGGCTTCCAGGATTTTTACGCGTGTTCCACTTCCAGCGAGCACGGGAACTATCGCGACTTTGGCCGCTGCAATCGCGGCCACGGCGTCCTCGACGAAGCCGGTGAGTTCGATTCGCGGGTCGCCGCCGACGATAGTTTCAATCGCCTCCGGGTGCTTGCCTACGATTTTCCATTTCAAGACCGGCCAGCGCGACCGCAACTCGGGCCAAACGCGTTCATGAAAAAAGCGGACCGCCAAAATATTAGGCGCGTACTCCAGGTTTCCGCTGAAGACGATTTCCTCCCGCTCCGCTCGCGCCGGCAGCGGGATCAAGGGAAGCGCGTTGGGATAAACCGTTACCTCGGTCTCGGGAGCCAACCCTCGCGCTATTTCGGCGTCCTCGGCCGATGTCACCAGCAAGTGGTCGAATTGCGGCAGCCACTGGCGTTCCAAGGCCACGGAGGCTGTGGCAAATCGCCTCAGCGCAAGCGCACGCGCGCCGTGTTCGAGATCCGCCAGGCTGCGGTGCCACACCGATTCAATGTTGTGAAGATCCAGGATGACCCGCGTCGAAAAGGGACGCAGTTGTTCCATATAAGGGGCGCACCAGAAATGTTCCACCACTGCCGCGTCGTATTGTTGCCCGGCAACCAGTTTCCCAATCGTATCGTCAAATCCGGAAAAACGATCCACGAGAGGCGGGCGATTGCGGACCATGCGTATTGAGTTACGGGTCGCGCGCGCGATAGCGCTTTTGGAATGACGCGTTAATTTAAGGACGTCCAGTTTTTCGAGAAGACCCGCCGGAATGAAACGCTTCGGGTCTGGATCGCCCTCCTGCCGGAATACGATGGCATGTACGGAAAAGTGGCGCGATAAGTACTCGAGCAGCGACGCCGAACGCAGCGGACCGCCTCCGATCATCGGATAAGGCGATTCGGCCGAAAGGAACAGTGCTCTAGGAAGTCCCATAGCAATCGGTTCGCAGCGCCAAGTGGGGCGGACCCCCTGGTTCGCGTGGGTCCCCCTGGACCCGCTCTTCCGCACCTAGCAAGCCGACGAGGGCGTCGGCTGCGGTCCGGGGGGACCGCTCCGCAGAGCAGCCTAGCCGCAACCAAAAGCTGGCCGACGGGGGCGTCGGCCGCGGACCAGCGGGTCCGCCCCACAAATCGTCGCAGGCTGCAAAGATTTTCAGGTCTGGTAGTACAGGGAATGCAGACTGAGCAGCTTTGGGAAAACTAAGTGGCTTTCTTGCGGAAGCGCTCGATGGCGTGTCCATACACCTCTCTGGTGAGCCGAGCTGTTTTGGTCCAGGAGAACTCACCGGCTCTCGCTAGCGCCTTTTCGCGTAACGCCGGAATCTGGTTCGGCTGCTCCAGGAGCGAAGTCAGAGTCTCCACCCACGCCCGGCGATCATTCGCATCCAACAGAATCGCTGCTTCGCCCGCTACCTCAGCGATGGCCCGGTCGCGCGATGCGATCACCGCGGCGCCACATTGCATGGCTTCCAATACCGGCAAACCGAAACCTTCATAGTAGGACGGATACACCACGGCTAGCGCTCCCGAGTAGAGCTTCGGCAGTTCCTGTTCGCCGGTGAGTCCTTTCAGATGTAACCCCGCCTCGGCGGGAAGTTGCGGAAAATCCTCGCGGCGACGGCCAGCGAGCACCAGATCGACGGGATGTTGCTTGCGAACTTCCCGCCACACGTCCAGCAATAAAGCTAGGTTCTTTCTGGGTTCGAGCGTTCCGACATAAAGCAGATAAGGCGGGCTATTCAGAGGCTGTTCCACCGGATGGAAATGCCGGCCGGCGGCGTGGGGAACGGCGACCACGCGGCTGGCCGGTAGCCGAAAGCGTTGAAGCGCTTGCTGCCGGACTGCTTCGGAGGGCGTAATCACCATGGTCGCAAGTCCCAGGCGCAGCAGCATGGGAGTCCGGTTGCGAACCCGGTCCGCTTCCCGGTGCCAGGCGGGGTCCATCCACGGCGATAGATCGTGCAACGTCATGACACTCGGCCGCACGGGCAGATACGGTACCGCGAAATCGGTTCCGTGGAAAAGGTCGATGCCGATCCGCGAGATTTCGCCCTGTAATCCCCAGAGCCACCAGCGCCGTTCCAGCAGATTGCGTGGCCCGCGTCCGGTTTTCAAGTTGGCACGCGCCGGCGCCGGCATCGTGAAGTGCTGATCGGAAAGCAGCCAAAATTCGTCCTCCGGAAAGTTCTCCGCGAGGGCGCGGCTGAGCTCTTCGGTGTAGCGCCGCACTCCTCCGCTCGGAATTGCCAAAGGACTCGCGTCGAGCGCGATCTTCATCACTCGATCATAGTGGGAAAGCCACTAACGCTCCCATGGAGATTGCGGGACCGGCGGCTGGTTCCGATTGATGTCCTCGAGAACGTCCCAGTACTGGGGATCCGGTTTGGCATCTCTTTCAAGAGTCGCGCTAAATCGAGGAGTGTGAACTTTACCGGCCGTGCGGGGACAATCATGATCGTATTATCGGATACCCAAGACGGTTGATAGTGGGTCAGTTTGATTGTGGGGCAGGATGAAATCCCAATGCCACTTAGTTTTCCCAAGA
>PMUN01000002.1 GCA_003166875.1 Bryobacterales bacterium
GTCGGTATCTCGCTGATCTGCCACTCACGTCCGAGTCCTTCGGGCGGATCACGCGCCACTCGTACAAAGCCTACTAGGGTGACACGGGCCCGAAGTCTCAATCTAGTCCATGACGAGGTTTCGCTGCGGACCACGTCTCCAAGAAGAATTGAACATCGGTGGTACTCGCGATGATCGTCAGTTATTCGAACAAGCCCCTGATCCGCTCCTTCAATTGCCTCACATCATCGTGCGTACGTGAACTGGAGCCATCAAACAAAACGTTCGCCTGGCAATCGTTCCACAAAGAAATGAACGCGGCCTCCACTCCTTCCACTGCTTTCCGACGGCGCAACACCACCGCGCCAATATTGCGCTTGCCACCGACTACCGGAAAACCAATGACTGCTATACGCCCGTCCACAGCCATAACGTCGAATTGCGGCCCCACTGAGCTAAGATAGCGGACCTCGGCGTTCGCGTGCTGACTGAAATGTTCAACGAGCCATTCAACATGTTGGCGCGATCTAGGACCTACACGGATGACTCGACGGAAATCCTCAAGTGGATAGCGCGGATCTTTCAGACGGTGCTCGATAAGCTCGAAATACGGCTGCTCCTCGTCCGCTTCGCCAAGATGTGTTCGCGCCGTCCAAAGGCGTTGCCGTGCGGTCATCGCAAGCGATTCAAGAAAGGACATTACGTCTCCGTATCCCGTTAGCACAAACGCGCTTCGCGTAATCAAAAATATGAACTACAACACGCTCGCAAACAAAAACACGGCGAGCGCTATGAGGGTCGGGCGTGGCGTTCCCGGAAACAGATTTCCCGCCGTCGTCAGCCCTAGAGAGACCAAGCCAACGACTGCACTCCAGACCTCGGTGCGCGTCCATTTCAGAAGCAGGGCTTTCAAATTGAGTCCGAACCTTAACCGGTCTAGATTATCATTATTTGGATTTCTTGATCTGCATGGCTGCTCTGATGCGCCGCTGGTGGCGGACCAGAATAATGGTGCAATCTGTGCCTGGCCTCGACTGGCTGCTCCGTTTAGATGCCGGGTCAAAATCGATAAACGTCGTCCCCACCGCCGTGATATTCAGCACCAACTGCGTATTCGCCGGGATCACCGCGCGCCCGAGATCTGCGCGCCCGAGGCCTGCACCATCGTGTTTCCCGACGTAATCGTCAACGTGAACAGCAGCGTCGGCGGCGACGTGGCCGTTTGCACTTGCACCACCACCGACGCCCCCGTAGGTGCCTGAGCCAGCCACAGCGTCGCCCCTTGCAGCGTTTTCAACGCATTGAAAAACGCCGGCACTTGCCCGACGTTCGACCCAATCGCCAGCGTCCCCGGAACCACGAATCGTGAGCAGACCACCGCAAACCCCCTGAATATTCGTGATCCCCAGCGCTTTCCCCACTTGCAGATTCCCGCGCCACGCCGATTCTATCTGTTAAAAGCGACTACGGCCCGCTACTTTCTCGTTGTCGCGCTTGTTGTCGCGCAGCGTGCGTTGTACCCATTTCCAGTAGTAGCTGTTGTATGTTCGGAACTCCCACCAATTCTCGTCAGATCCGCGCCGCGATGCCTCGTCCTCTAGCACTTTGAGGTACTTTCCTACCGCCTCGTCATCCGGTGCCTTAGTCTGTCCAGAAAGAATCTTGGCTTCTGCCGTGTCCACGTCCTCGTGACCCAATTGCTCTATGACGTATGCCTGCGCGACCACATACCAACTTCCGGCAAGTGCGAGTACCAGGTACGCGACGAGCAATCTGAACACCGGGATCGAACGCCCAGCCCGCCATTGAAATAGAGCAAGAATGGTGCTCCATAAACCTCATCGCCGCCACGACAACAACAACGGGGCTGGCCGTAAAAAGCAAGCTCGATTCCAACATCTATCCTCCGGGGCTCAAGATTTCCGATCAGCAAATGGCCGAACTCCAACTCCGGAGAGACAAGTTTCACGGCGATTGGAACTATAAGCTTTTAGCCAGAAGTTGACACAGTTATTTCCTGATAGCTCCTAAGTGAGCCAGAAACTCCGTTACCGTCCCACACACACGGGCGTTGCGCAATAATAACTGTTTTCTGTGCAGATCAGTCGGTGGACAGCTCCGCACTTCTGGCACGTGAGCACTTTCACCGGACTGAGAGCCGGTCGCCACAAAGCGTACAGCGCTTGCCGGCTGAACGCGTCTTTAGTTGACTGTTTCTAGGAACGGGGGGAAGCATGGCGCTTATTAGCTCGGCTCGTACGCTGGTGCTAGCGACTATCGGAATCTGCGCCTTGTCTGCGCAGACGGTGAAGGTCTCTTGGGACAAAGTGGACCGCGTCTCAAACACAACGCCAACACTGCAAGTTGTCGTGAATCCACCGTTGAGGCCCGGTTCCGCCATCCACGATCGGGTCTACGCCGACCTGCACAATTTCGGGTTCGACTACGTCCGGTACGTGCCCTGGTTACCTTATCCGAAGCTCGCAGTGGCGGAACTGGAGCCGCCCACGAATGGCAAGACATCCTGGGATTTCTCACTCATCGATCCGATGACGCTCGATTTCCTGAATGCCCAGAAGGGTCATAGCCTGATGCTGAATTTCAGCACCATTCCGGCCTGGATGTGGAAGACGCCGAAGCCCGTCGCTTATCCGCAGGATCCCGACGAGGTGAGCTGGGACTACACACAAGGTTCCGAGCTCCGCGATCCTTCCTGCAAAGAGGTCGCCGATTACTACGCAAGACTGGTGAGCTGGTATGTGAACGGCGGATTCACCGACGAGTACGGTAAGCGATATGAGTCCGGCCATCACTTCAAGATCGATTATTGGGAGGTCCTCAACGAAATCGATTTCGAGCACAAAATGAGTCCACGGTTGTATGCGTCGATTTACGACGCAGTGGTTGCTGCTATTCACAAGGTGTCACCGGAAACGAAGTTCGTCGCACTCGCGCTAGCCGACCCTAGCGGTGATCCGGCGATGTTTGAGTATTTCCTGAACCCAAGGAACCACAAGCGGGGGACGCCGCTCGACATGATCTCTTATCATTTTTATGCCGTCCCGTCATCCGACGAGACTCCCGAAATCCAGCAGCACACGTTCTTTGATCAGGCCGATCGCTTCTTCGTTACCGTGCGCTATGTCGAGCAGATCCGCAAGCGGCTGTCGCCGTCTACCAAGACCGACACGAATGAGCTTGGCGTCATCTCCGCCGACGATCTCGCACAAGGAACTCCCGGCCACGTGGTTCAGCCGATACCAGATTCCTATTGGCATCTTGCCGCGTCGCTGTATGCGTATCTGTTTGGCCAGCTGACCGAGTTGGGAATCGACGTCGCCGGAGAGTCACAGTTAGTGGGATATCCAACCCAGTTTCCGAGCGTCTCGATGGTCGATTGGAATACCGGCGCACCGAATGCCCGGTACCGCGTTCTTGGGTTGTTGAGAAACAATTTCGGGCCCGGTGACAAGGTCGTTACGGCCGACAGCGGTTCTCCTTACGTTTACGCGCTTGGCTTCATTGGGCGTGACGGCACTCGGAAGCTGTTGCTGGTAAACAAGCGTGAGCGGACCTTTGACTTGACCCTGCCGCAGTCGGCTAAGCAAGTTGAGGCTGTGAATCACATCACCAGGGGTGACCCTCCCGCGAGGTCCTTCCCGAACAGCAACAAGTTGCAGTTACAGGCGCAGGAGGTTGCTGTTGTTACCTTCTGACTGAGTGAAGCGAGCATAACAAACGAAGAGTTTCGGATGGGCCGATCCTCAGCCACTGAAGTCACGATCGTCGATTTCCGATGCGAGATGAACGAACGATACAGATTACCGGTCCCGGAAGTTCCTCACGTGTGTTGCGACGGGCTCGCATCTCCGTCTCCCTTGTTTTCCTGATCCACGGGATTCTCGTTTCGAACTGGCTGTCGCGGATTCCCGCAGTGCAGGCGAAGCTGCATCTTTCGGTGGGGATTCTGGGCGCAACGCTGCTGGCTACGGCGGCCGGCGCGCTTATCGCCATGCCGCTGACCTCGAAGCTGGTGGGACGATTCGGGAGTGCGCGCGTGACGCGCGTCTCCACGCTATTGCTGTGCATCTGCGTGGTGCTTCCCGGGTTGGCGTGGAATACGCCTGTGCTCGCGGCGGCTCTTTTTGCCTATGGGGCCGCAGCGGGCCTCATGGACGTGGCCATGAACACGGAGGGCGTAGCGGTGGAAGCCGCCTATTCTCGCCCGGTCATGGTGGGCTTTCATGCGCTGTTCAGCTTTGGCGGGATGATTGGGTCGCTGATGGGCAGCTTGGCCGCGGGCTACGCGATTGAGCCGCAATGGCATTTGGCTGCGGTGGGCGGAGCGCTCGCCGCCGCGTCCATTCCAGTGTGCCGCCACATGTTGGTAAACGCGTCGGAGCCGCTGCCGGATACGAGTTCCACGCGCGAGCTGCTGCGTCCCCTGATTGGGCTCGGCTTGGTGGCATTCTGCATCCTGCTCGGTGAGGGAGCGATGGCCGACTGGAGCGCCGTGTATCTTGGACAGCTCTCCAGCCCCGGAGTGGCGCCCCTGGGTTACGCCGTGTTTTCGCTATCGATGGCGCTCGGAAGGCTGCGTGGAGACTGGTTCCACGAGCGCCTGGGCTCCGTCGCCACGGTGCGGTGGGGCAGCGCGGTGGCGGCTGCCGGTCTGGGAATCGCGCTTCTGGCAGACGGCGTACCCGCCACACTGGCCGGCTTCGCCTGCGCGGGATGGGGATTCTCCGCGATTTTTCCGATCCTGTGCTCAGTGGCGGGCAAGAAGGCCGCGGGGAAGCCGCAGGCCGGAATTGCCGCCGTCTCCGCCACCGGCTATCTCGGCTTCCTCGTTGGTCCTCCCATGATCGGCTTCTTGGCCCAGGCCTCCTCGCTGAGAATGGCGCTGCTGCTGGTGGCCGCGCTCAGCGGGCTGGCCTCGGTGATGGCTCGCGTCGCGCGGATTAACTCACGCGATGTGCTGCCGGGCCCACGTGTGCCATGACCTTAGATATTTCCGATCCGGTCGGCGGGTTGCTGGTTCCTCAACGTCGGCGGGGTACAACACCACGAGATAGTGAGCTAGTTTATTTTACGTCGCGCTGACGCCAGCGGAGCTTTGAGAACGGCTTTAGGGCATTTTCCTCGTCGTTGACCATCTCCCTTAATCGGAAATTGGATCATGTTGTTGTTCGTTGTGGTGATCTCTGAAATCTTGGTCGTAACCTCTATCAATATCCTGCCGCTCTTCTTAATGATGCAGATGTGGGATTCGTACGAGATGAACTGTTCGGGCGCAGGAGGCTGAGCGGGGTTTTTGCCGGGGCTATGGCATGCGAGTCACGTGGTCCGGGCCTTGAACATTGAGAGAACGGATTCATAACCTTATACTCTGATGACGATCGGCTGATTC
>PMUN01000278.1 GCA_003166875.1 Bryobacterales bacterium
GCGGCGAAAACCGCCAGCACAGCCGCGGCGCCAGGAACAATAAACTTCCAGCGCGTTGCAGCTCCGGGCTTCGCAATGGCCGTCACGCGCCCCGAATCCGAGTCCCGCTTCAGACGCTTGAGGTCAGCGCGAATTTCCGAAGCGTGCTGGTAGCGGAGGTCGCGATCCTTTTCCAGGCACTTGTCGATGATGCGCTCCAGCTCCGCCGGCAAGTCCGGATTCAGCCGCACCGCAGAAGTCGGAGCGCGGTTGAGGATGCAATCGAAAATGGTAGTTGAGTTTTCCCCGCGAAAGGGCAACTCGCCCGTAGCCATTTCATACAGCACCACGCCGAACGAGAATAGATCCGTGCGCTGATCCAAGGGTTTCGCGCGAACTTGCTCGGGCGACATGTACGACACCGTCCCCAGGATGCCCCCTGGACTGGTCAGTTGGTCTTCGAGGGTGAGCGTAGGTCCCGCCGTTCCGCGCGCGTCTGCGCGATGGTCTATGACGGAACTGACTTTCGCTAATCCAAAGTCGAGAACCTTGGCGTGACCGCGGCTGGTAACGAAGATGTTCGCGGGTTTGATATCACGATGGATGATTCCGGCCGAATGAGCGGCCTCCAATGCGTCGGCTATCTCGATGGCTAACGAAACCAGAGTTTCAATTTCCATTGAGCGGCCTGGGGTCACGGAGGCGATGCGATGCTTCAGCGTAGTTCCATCCAGGAATTCCATGACGATGAAGGACAATTCGCCGGCTCTCCCGATCTCGTGGATGGTACAGATGTTGGGGTGGTTGAGAGATGAGGCCGCCCGCGCCTCGCGGCGAAAGCGTTCCAGTGACTGCGGGTCTTGGGCCAATTCGTCGGGCAGAAATTTCAAGGCCACAAAGCGGCCCAGCTCGAGATCCTGGGCCTTGTACACCACGCCCATCCCGCCGCCACCCAGTTTTCCGGCCAGGCGGTAATGGGAAACGGTCTCGCCGATTGGAAGATCGCTCCCTTCGTGCGACAGCCCGTCGAGCGCCAACGCGGCCACTTCTATCGCCGGACTCTCCAGGAAGCTTCCTGCCTGCTGTTGTGACTTCAGCAGAGAGCGGACTTCGCGCTCCAGTGCTAGGTCACCAGCGGATGCGTGCCGCAGAAAGGCGTCGCGCTCCTCGGGCGGACGCTCCAGCACCGCCTGCAGCAGACTATCGACTTGTTTCCATCGATCGGAATTCATGGCCTGTCCCGCCGGTCAGTCCGTGCCCGTTAACTCGCGATAGAGCCAGGCCTTGGCGGTGCTCCAATCGCGCATCACAGTGACGGGCGATACTTTGAGCACCTCGGCCGTTTCTTCCACGCTGAGCCCGCCAAAGAAGCGCATTTCGACGACCTGCACCTTGCGTGGATCCAAGCGCGCCAGCGCGTTCATGGCGTCATCCAGGGCCACCAGGTCCGAGGCCCGTTCGCCGCCCACCTGGGCTGCTTCATCGAGTGAGACGTGCTGCACGGCGGCTCCGCGTTTCAGGTTGTGACGCCGCGCATGCTCAACCAGAATGCGCCGCATCACCTGGGCCGAGACCGCGAAGAAATGCGCGCGATTCTGCCACTGCATGCGTTTATAATCCACCAACCGCAGGTAGGCTTCGTTGACCAAGGCGGTGGTTTGCAGGCTGTGCCCAGGGCGCTCGCCTTTCATGTAGCGGCGCGCCAGACGGCGCAGCTCGTGGTAAACGATGGGAGTCAGCTTGTCGAGCGCGCTCTGCTCTCCGCCGGTCCAGGCCATCAGCAGTTTGCTTACGTCGCCCAAAGCCGCATCGCTACGATGAGCCGCCTTCTCCATCGCCTATGGGCTGAATTATACCCCGCACCCCTCATGATAGTTTTGCAAAGCGTCCTGCGCCTACCTGAATGGAGGCACATATGAGATTGATTTTAGCTTCGACTATCGCGAGCAGCTTGCTCGCCGGTTTTGCAATAGCCCAGACACCACGCTATACGGTCACCGATCTAGGCGCCTTGGGCCCACTTGGCCAGCCGTACTTCATTACCAACAATGGCTTGATCAGTGGCACGGCGGCCGTCGCTGGTGGAGCAGAGCACGCCGCTCTTTTTTACTCGGGTCTCAAGGGAGACATCGGCACCCCTGGACTTGCTGGACCCAATAGCATCGCCTTTGGAGCGAACGAGAGAGGCCAAGCCGTGGGTCTAGCCCAAACTTCTACGTCAGATCCGAATGGTGAAGATTTTTGCGGCATCAAAGCGCTGGGTCTTCCCTCCAGCGGTACAACATGTCTACCTTCTCTGTGGCAATACGGCGTGATGGTTCCGCTGCCAACTCTCGGGGGCAATAACGGCGAGGCCAACCAGGTCAACCGTCGAGGCGATGTCGTCGGATTCGCTGAAAACACCACGCCGGACCCGAGCTGCCCGGCCCCTCAAAAATTCCAGTTTGAGCCTGCCATCTGGCAACAGGGCGAGATCCAGCAACTTCCTACCTTTGCTGGAGACCCGGACGGAGTGGCCATGGCAATCAACGACAACGGCCAAGTTGCCGGCGCGTCCGGCACGTGCGCAACTTTCAATCAGAATACTTTGCTCAATCTCCAACCTAATCACGCATTGCTTTGGGAAACGGGCACGGTGACCGATCTGGGCAATCTGGGCGGAACGGCAAAGGGGTTCGGCAATCTCGCGTTTAACATCAATAACCAAGGCCAGGTAATTGGCGTTTCGGGCGTGCGCGGCGATGCGAACTTTCATGGCTTCCTGTGGACCAAGGCGACAAGCATGCAGGACCTGGGGACGCTTCCGGGGGACGCAAACAGCACAGCTATCGGTATTAACGACAGCGGCGACGTGGTGGGCGTGTCGCTGGATGCAAACTTCAATCCACGCGCGTATCTCCGGCAGAACGGTGTGATGACTGACCTTAATACGCTGATTCCCGCCAACTCACCTCTATCTCTGTTGGTCGGATGTTCCATCAATTCCAGCGGGCAGATTGTGGGCGTCGCAGTGACTAGCGCCGGCGTCGCTCATGGCTATCTGGCGACGCCGATCAATTCTGGGCCGGCGGCCAACAATGGCACGAATGCCGTTGTAGCGCCGCTCAGTCTGACGACGAGCCAGTCCTCCGTGGTGCTGGATGCTAGCGGCTCGACCAGCGCGTCGGGGAACCTGCGGTATCTGTTCGAAGTAGTGCCGGGCGGCAAACTGCCGGCGCTACTGCAATCGCCGAGCGATCCCAAGGCAACGGTCGACTTTGTGAGCGGAGCGGGGCTGTACCTGGTCCAGCTCACTGTGACGGACGTGAGCGGCGCCACTTCGAAGAGTCCCGTGATTATGCTGAACTACCAACCTTCTGGGACAACGTCCGCGGCAAAGTAACTGACCATGGCTGGCGGGGGCTGGCGCATTCCGAGCCGCGACCGGCAGGGAGCGTGATTTATGCACGCTTCCTGCCGGGCGCGGCTCGGTTATTTACTGGCCTAGAATATCGTACGTTGTGGTGCCGTCGACGTGAACTTTGTCGTATGCCTCGGTCCAGGTTTTGTGGAATGGATCGTCCCCGTAGGCCTTACGAGCAGCCGCGTTGTCCATTTCCATGCAGACACCGAATGTGCGCTTGCCGTTGGCCTGGTTCAGCGGACTGGCCAGCTTGCCGTACCAAACGTGGCTCACTCCCTTGATCTTCTTGGGGATCTCGTCGGTGGCTTTGTAGAAAGCGTCCCAATCGGCGGGAGTTGCGGTATCGATCACGGTGAAAGCGAAACAATGCATCAGTTTCTTTTCACCGGCCATCGCGGTACTTGCCATCAGGCAGCCCACGGCCAGGCACAACATGGTGATTTTTGTCATGAGTTCGATTGTATCAACACGCGTCACGTCAATTCCATATTTCTGGTTTCCGGCAACGTGAAAATGAGTACGGACCCGATCAGAAAGAACGCGGAATTGAGTGCCAATGCCGCGCCAATACCGTGCCGATCGGCGATGGCTCCTACAGCGAAAGGCGCCAGTGCGCTAATAGCGCGTCCGACATTGTAGACGAAGCCCTGCCCGGTGCCCCGGATCGAGGTGGGGTAGAGTTCGGCCAGCATGGCGCCGAAGAGCGCGAAGAATCCAGTGCCGCAGAAACCGATGAACGGCCCGAGCACCAGCAGCCATGTCTCGGAGTGGTCGCCCGCCCAACGCGGTGTGAGTCCATAGATGGGCGTGAGTATCGCTGCCGTCACGACATATGCGAAGAAGGCCGGGCGGCGGCCGAAACGGTCGGCCATCCAGCCAAAGCTGATGTATCCGAGGAACGCGCCGAACTGCATGGTAAAAATCCAGGCACTGGTGCGGAGGATGTTCAGTCCGGCGCCGCCTTGGGATTTCGGAGCGGAGAGAAATCCGGGAAGCCACGTGGCGAGTCCCCAATATGCAAACAAAACGGACGTTGCCAGGGCGGTGGCGAAAAATGTGCGGCGTGCAAGGGGCGGACGGAAGAGCGCCGTGATGGGACTGAGTTTGGTCCGGTTCATCCAGATCTCGGGCTCCTTTACCTTGCGCTGAATCCAAATGGTGAGGAAAGCCGGCAGAATTCCAACCAGGAAGAGCACGCGCCAACCGAAGCGCGGCAGAATGAGCGCGGTGGTTGCGGCGGCCAGCATGTATCCGATGGCCCACCCGGATTGCATCAGCCCGATCGCCTTGGCGCGATGTTGCGGCGGCCAGCTTTCGGACACCAGCACGGCGCCGGCGGACCACGCGCCGCCGAGTCCCAATCCCACCACGGCTCGCCATGCGATCAGCGAAAAAAGACCCACGGAGGTTGCGGAACCCGCCGAACCAATCGAGTACAGCAGAATGGTGTAGACCAGCGTTCGAGTTCGACCGATGCGGTCAGCGACGATGCCGGCCACGATTCCGCCCGCCGCCGAGGTGATCAGCGTCGCCGAACTGACCAGGCCCGCTGTGCTTGCCGACCAGTGGAACTGATCGCGCAAGGTCTGCACGGCGAAGACGTACAGCAGCACGTCCAGCGCATCCAGCATGTAGCCGAGCATGGCCGCCCAGAGAGCAAGCCAGCGCTGGCTGGCGAAGCGGCGCATGGATCAAATAATAATACGTTTCTCGTTTCTCGTTTCTCGTTGGGGACGTCCGACTGTCTATGGGGCGCTCGATATCGCTACTACGTGTTGGCCTCGGGGGAGCAGGACTACGTAGTTGGGGCCGGATTCCAGGATCGTTTGATTGGTTACGGAGCCATCCACTTCTACCTTGCGAGGGCGGGCGTTTAGCACTGCTGCCGCGCGGGCGTTGCTTTGGTAGGAGAACTCGAGACCTGTTGCCGACGCGTTCGCTGAGCGCAAATTGCCGTTGAAATCCAGCAAGCGGATGGCCGGATCTTTCTGGGCCGGCTCGATGACATTCGGGCCTGCGGGCAGCCAAAGTGTTGTCTGGTCATGAACCGGCCACAGGCGCCCGTTCACAATGGCAGGCCCTTGCCAGGCGACACCCACGCCGTAGCGGGAGTCGACGATCAACCTGCGGCCATCCTGCTGGACCTTATCCACGCTGGCGGCGGCTGAGGCGAGCAGCGGCAGATCGGGCGCGAGGATGGAGTTCTCGAAATACAGCGCTACTTGGGGAAACGCTTTCGCCGCGAGATGCACCAGCTCGAATAGCTCCGTGCCCGTTTGCTGCTTGGTCGGGTAGACATCCTGGTAGCGTTCCACGATGTTGATATCGATGGCCAGCTTATCGGCATGTTTGGTGAGCGGCTGGTACTTCTCGGCGATTTTCGGATAACGTTCGGGGCCGAGATTCCAGACGGTGGCCGGATCTTCAATCAAAAACGTAAAGTCGTGCTGGTCCAACAATGGGAGGACACGCGCCGCATCAGCGCCAATCAGGTCGCGCATGCGGGTGTCGAATCGATCGTCTACATGCGTCAGCACGAAATCCAGGTTCGGCTTGGATTCGCGAATTACTTCGATCTTTCCGATCCATTCTTCCTGCTGGCGGCGGGCCAACTCGGCGCGATAGTCAAGAAAGGTCCGGAGCCGCCCGGCGTCCGATTTGCCGCCCTGAAACAGCTCCAGTGGATCGAAGCCATGCAAGTGGTGGAACTCGTCGCGAACATCGCTGTTCATGGGAGTGAAGCGCGCGGGGTTGTCAGCGCCTTCCAGCGATTCGAAATACAGCTCTGCCAGGTTGACCCCGTCCCAGTCGAAACGTGTGATCAGCTTTTCTATGCCTGTAGAAACGGCTGCGAAGGACTGGCGATTTGTAAGGTTCATCAACTTGCGCCAGTCGAGTTGGGCATCCTGCAGGATTGCAGTTTTTTCGCGCCACTCCGGATGATCGGCCCAGAATTTCTCGCTGACGTGCGGCAGCTCCAGCCACACGTACACTAAGATGGCCTTGCGGTGGCAGGCTTCGATCAAACGGCGTACATATTCGTCGCTGGCTGCGTCGGATTCGTAATAGTGCCAGCCGGCCACGTGAATCGCGCCGATGCCGGCCTTACGCCAGCGATCCGCAAAATAGTCCAGGTCGACACGCGATCGATAGGACCCGTCAAAAAAAGCCCACAAGCGCTCGCAGCGGAACGGCGGACTCATGCCAAGATCGTGGAGCGCCTGCAACAGGTAAGGAAAACGTTCGTAGCCTTGTTGGCCGGGCGCCACGGCGATCCAGAGCGCCACTCCGGAACCTCGCCGCACGGCGACTTCGAGCGGCGCGCCTTCCCAACGCTCCGTGGCGAATACTCGTGCATCCTTTGGTACGGCAAATACCGGAATGTCCGCGCCGGTCTTCCATACGATGGGGAGCTTCGGCGCGTGCTCATCCACCATGCTTCGAACCACGATGTGTTTTTTGCCCGCCTCGATGCCGAGCGCTTGGGCCAGTTCGCTTTCGCCCTCCAGCACCACCATCTCGCCTTGCTCGATGCGCTGCATCCACTGTGGAGCCGAGCCGGGAGCGACGTTGCGGACCACCACCAGATTCGCTGGGCCTCCGGCGGCGGCGGTGAGTCCAATCGACCCGAGAATCTGTGGCCAGGAGCCGGAATCGTCACCGGCGATGTGGTATGTAAAGGTCGCGGCCGGTGCCGATGCAATCATCCAGAACCAAACCCAGATAGATTGTGGCGCACGTACTCGTGCGTGCCGCGTCGGCACTCNNCGCATGAGTGCGTGCGCCACGGAGTTTAACGTGTGAACGCATACCAGAATCCAGCTCGTAAATCAAAGAAGTTGGGACGCCGCGGATTGTATTCGTTCACCGTATACGCACCGCGCATGAAATTCACGGAGAATAACATGCCTTTCGGCAGGTTGCGGACTTTGAATCGCACACCCGGTCCGGTTTCCACGTAGTTGGCCCAATATTGGCGCAAGCGATCCGCCGTGCCATTGAAATTAAAGTAGATCTGTGCCTGCAGTAACGCGGCTGTCTCGGTCTGGCCGAAAGTGTAACCGGCACGATTCTGCGAGTACGCCAACATGTCGTCCTGGAAGCGGCTGACGAACACGCCATCCTCGTTGCTTTCGAAGAAGAAACCACCGGAGCTCCCCATCAGATGGCCGAAACCTTTGGCGTAGGCGATGCCGCCGCGATAATCGGGGATCATGGCGCCAACATCCGTGCGGTTGGTCAGGTACTTCACTGCTTCACCAGCCTCAAACCAGCCCACCACGCCGTGGATGGGCAGTGTGGTGACTCCCACCCCGAAAATGAAGGAGGTTTCGGAAAGATATTGTGGCACGGGATTGCTAAGCGTGGAGCCGATAGTCTCGCGCACATCGCCTACGAATCGAACCGAGATATACGGGCGAAGCGGTAGATTGCCCAGCTTCATTTCCGTTTTTACTTGTGCGTAGCCGAAAGCGTCGTGCCACCGGCTGGAATAAAAGGGAAATGCCCAGAAGGTGGTGCGAAACAGGGCGAACGCGGGCGCCAGGTTGTGATACGACTGATCGGCTTCCTTTGAAACGGACGGATCCGGACTCTTGCTTGCAAGCTTGAACCACTTGATGGCCTCTCTATCCTGGTGCATGATGTTGTACAACCGGCCCAGCTTCAGCATTACGTTGAAATCCACAGGATCGTTTTCTTGCGCGATGGTCAGGTATTTCAGAGCGTCCTTGAGATAGCCGGCTTTCAGGCTCTTGTCGGCCATGCTCTTGGCCTCTTCCGAGGTCTGTTGGGCGCTGGTGCCGCGATGGCGCATAGTTTGCGGAAGCTTCAGCGCCACACGCACACGATCGGCCAGATCTTCATCGCCCCCTTTAAGCACCTGCTCGAGCAATGGCTGCGCGGCCGTATAGTCGCCGCGATTCAGCCGCAGGAAACCAAGCTGCGCCGCCGAGAGTAGATCGTCCGGCGATATCTGATTCAATTTCTGGAACTGCTGCTCAGCCTCTTCCTTCTTTCCCATCTCGAGCAGAAGATACGCGAACTCGCGGCGCAGCTCGAAGTTGTTCGGATCGAGATCCAGCGCCTTTTCAAATTCGTACACATAGGGATAACGAGAGGGCAGAAGCTCGCGGGCTTTTTCCGCCACGCGCGCCGGTTCACCTCGCGACGCGGCCAGCAGCACGTAATTGGCTTCTTCGTTGCGGCCCTCCAGCTTCCAAACGCGGCCGAGATCCAGCAGGAGCTCTCGTTCGCCCGGCTTCAGGCGCCAGGCTTTCTCATAATGTTCGGCGGCTAGGGCAAGTTCGTCGCGCTGCTCGGCGAGGGCGGCCAATTCCTGATGCGCGCTGAAATTGTCCGGCGAGATCTCCAGCGCTTTTTTCCAGCGCGCGATTCCCTCGGCCAACGGCCGGTCGATATTTTGGAAAGCCTGTTCCGCCGTGGCATCGCCGGTCTTGCGGATCCGGTCGAAGATCCGCCGGGCGACGGATTGCTGCTTGGTCTCGTAGCAAAGGAACGCATATTCCATGGCCACATGCTGATCGGAAGGATCCAGACGCATGGCTTCCGCGAATTGATCGCGCGCGCCTTCGTTGTCGCCGATTTTGAGCAGCACGTAGGCCAGATCCTTGTGGATGGACGCGCGATTGGGCGCAAGCGTAATGGCCTGCCGGAATCCGGCGATGGCCTGATCGTAGCTTTTCGCGCGAAGCGCAGCATAGGCCTGTTCAAGAGGCCCGTAGGCGGGATCGGGATTCTGGCCGTTGATGGAAGCCAGCGCCAGAGCCAGGATAAGGATTATTCGTATCACCGGTTTACCTACACGGAATACAGGTGTAGTGGAGTGGGGGGCGAAGTTATCTCAACAATTCAGGACACCCGAGCGAGCAGGAGCAAGCGTTAATCGGCCCGATCGCGGTAGAATAAATGGCACTAATCTCCGCGGCCACGCTCGACTCATGGATCGCTACCTTCACGTTTGGTCCTTCGCATTTATTGCAACAATAATGAGCGCCAATGCGCAGTTTAAAGTGGTCGGGCCTCCCCCGTATCCGCCAAATGTTGCGCGCCAGAAGATCAGGACGTTGTTAGAAGCAGTTGATCCGGCGAATCGCGTGGAAACCGTCAAAACGCTGAGCGGGCTGCTCTCCTGGTACAGAGATCCTATCGATGACGAACTGATCGCGGCCTGGCAGAAGGACGGCAGAGCGAATCTGACTGAGCTGATGGAACCGCTGGCCGATGCGCGCGTGGCCGTGGGAGTGATCGAGTTTTCGTGGCGCCAACAACGTCAAGCGGCTTTCCGTCCCGAATACGCGCCGATGTTCGTGAACCTTATGACGCGCTTTCCGGAAAGCGCGCAACCTTTTCTGGCTGATCTGCTGGGGGGTACGCCCAACCTGTCACAGCCGGAGGCGGAGACGGTGTGCAGAATTCTGCTGGACATGCCGGATGTAGGAACGTGGAAGAAGAACGCTCTCCAGATCCTGCCTCATTACCGCCGCGTAGCCGAGAGTCTTCTGGCTCAGGATCTGCATGGGAGCGACCAGGAGAAGATTTATGCGGCCGAGCGCTGGCTGGGCGATCTTAGAGCGGGAGCTCCGGGTGTCGCGAGACAGAGTACGGCCAATGAGCAGCAAAGTCCGCGCGGAAGGCCGTACTCCCGGCCCGCAGTAAATGAGAGCACTCCCACAGGTGATCAGACAGCGTCTGTCGCTCGACCACGCACCAGTGAGGCCCCGGCGCCTTCGCCCGCCGCGGTCAATTCCACGCCGGTGCGCCCATCACTTCAAGCTGCTCCTCGATCTGCGCCGCCTGCGGGTTCGGCTCCGCCGCCTTACAGCGGACCGAAATCCGGAA
Organism: Bryobacterales bacterium; assembly: GCA_003166875.1. Taxonomy (GTDB): domain Bacteria; phylum Acidobacteriota; class Terriglobia; order Bryobacterales; family Bryobacteraceae; genus Palsa-89. The sequence goes on from PMUN01000278.1 coordinate 10,244, forward strand.
CTCTGGAATGCGGAGGTGGCCCCATTCCGCAGAACGCCGAATACGTGTTCCGTAATGTGCCGTTGGTGAAAATGCAACTCGACTACGACACAAAAACCTGGGACGCGCGCCTGGCGCCTGGTGACGGACAAACACAAAAATTGATCGTGAGAAACAAAAGCTCCGGCCCGCAGAAGCACTGCGTGGTGCATTGGACTGCAACCCCGTAATCTAGGAGGACCCTGATGACAAGAACTTCTCCGCTCATCTTCTGGCAGATCTGCCTGCTCGTTGGCGCCAACTGTGCGCTACTGGCCCAGGCGCCTTCGACCGCGCCAGCGGAACCGCAAAGCATCACGCTCCCGGTTGGTACCGAGATCGCCATTAGCACCGTCGACCGCATCGATTCGAAGACGGCCAGCTTGAATAGAGAGTATGCCGCGAATTTGGACGACCCGATTATCGTTGACGGCGTGACGGTAGTGCCGGCGAACGCGAGTGCGTTCTTGCGAGTAACCGATGTAAAGAATCCGAAGTTCAAGCGCGCCTCTCTGTCCGTCACCTTGGTTGCAGTAACCGTCAACGGACAGAGGGTGGAAGTAAACACGGACAAGGTGGACTCCCAAAGTGGATCACGGGCCCCGAGGACTGCGGTTGGGACCGCGGCTGGAGCCGGCGCCGGAGCGGCGATTGGAGCCGCTGTCGGTGGAGGCGCGGGAGCCGGCATTGGCGCCGCGATCGGTGGTCTCGCCGGCGCGACCGGAGGAGTCCTAACCAGAAAAGGCGTCGAGGTTGCGCCCGAGACGCGCTTCACGTACAAGCTGACGCAGCCGGTCGTAATCAATAATCAATCGACAGCGGCTCCACAAGCCGGATATCAGACTGCACTCGCGTCCGTGCAGCAATCGCACGCGGACGCGAGATTCTGGGCTTTCCGGACGCCAGTGGAGTAGGGGGAGATTTCAATAATCACAGGCGGGGGTCGAACCCGATTCGTCGCCTGGGTGGCACCGGCTTCGGTTCCAGCAACTGTCGAATTGCGTCGAATACAGCTTGAATCTGAGTGTCGTGCTGTTGAAACCTGAGTTCCAGCTCCGCGATTTTCTGGGCCAGTTCCTTATGGGTCGCGATGATCTCGCGGAGCTTGACGAAGGCTCGCATGATGGCGATATTTACTTGCACCGCACGTTCGCTGTTTAACACGCTGGATAACATCGCCACGCCTTGTTCGGTAAACACATAGGGCTTAGTGCGTCTGCCGCCGCGTCCCACCTTTGACATCGCAATTTGCGATGTCAAACATTCCGCCTCCTCGGGCTTGAGTTGGAACATGAAATCGGCCGGAAATCGCTTTCGGTTGCGCTTCACTTGCTCATTCAGCCGGTAGGTAGGCACTCCGTATAGCTCGGCTAGGTCGGTATCTAGTATGACCTTCTGGCCGCGAATGAAATAGATGCGCCTCTCGATGAACGCGATCGGGACCGCGGTGGATCTACGTCTCAACGCGAGAGCCGTTTTCTTTGCCATAGAGATCAAGTAGGCTAACGATGCCGGTTGTCTCAATCCAAGTCCCGTCAACGGCTCCCCACCAAACGATGCGAAAATATCCGTCATGGCTCGTGAGTTCCCTTTAACGCCCGAAGCAGTTCCCTCCGTCGATACCAACCTGCGGCGCATCGCCACTAAGTTGCCCGTTCCTGAATCACTACCGATCCTCGAAAAGTTGCATCGCTATGAACCGCTGGCGATGCGCGGCCAGCCGCCAGTGGTGTGGGACCACGCCGAAGGTTTCCAAGTGCACGATGCCTACGGCAATTGTTGGATCGACTGGTCGTCCGGCGTGCTCATCACGAATGCCGGGCACGGGCGGCGCGAGATCATCGACGCCATCGTCCAGCAAGCCCAGTCCGGGCTGCTCACTAATTACGGATTTCCGAGCGAGATTCGATCGCGTTTGGTGGAGCGGATCGCGGAACTGCTTCCGCAACCGCTCAAGAAAGTGTTTCTGCTCACCACGGGTTCTGAAACCGTGGAGTGCGCCATCAAGCTCAGTCGCGTGCATGGTTTTCGGGCCGGCGGCGGTGCGAAAAATATCATCGTCTCTTATTCCGACGCCTTTCACGGACGAACCCTAGGCGCGCAGCAGGCCGGCGGGATTCCTTATCTGAAGGAATGGATCGGCAATCTGGATCCAGGTTTCGTGCAGGTCCCCTTTCCGGATGGCTTCCGCACTTCGGATACGTCGTTCGATTATTTTGAGCGCTGCCTCCACGAACGGGACGTAGATCCACAAAACGTTGCGGCCGTGCTGATGGAAACTTATCAGGGCGCGAGCGCCGCCTTCGCGCCGAACGAATATATGCGTGCGCTTCGCCAATGGTGCCATCAGCACAAAGCGCTCTTGGTCCTTGATGAAGTGCAGGCGGGTTTTGGCCGAACCGGTACCATGTGGGGCTTCGAGCACTACGGCATCCTGCCGGACCTGGCTCTGTTCGGGAAGGGTATTTCGAGCTCGCTCCCGCTGGCGGCGGTGGCAGGCAGCGCGGAGATCATGGATTCGCAGCCCATCGGCACCATGACGTCCACACACACCGGCAATCCGGTTTGTTGCGCCGCGGCGCTTGCATCCATCGACCTGGTGGTGAACGAGAAGCTGGCAGCAAACGCGTGCCAGATGGGCAACGTATTGCACCGGCGCCTACGCGATATTCAGAGCCGGTTTCCAAAGATCGGTGTGGTGCAAGGCCGTGGTCTCGTGGCGGGTCTCGCCTGCGTCAAAGATGGTCCAACAACCCCCGATGCGGGTCTTGCGTGGGAGATTGTGCGCCACTGTTTCGAACAGGGCGTGCTGATGTTCGCTCCCGTCGGATTCGGAGGCGCGACGGTGAAGATCGCTCCACCGTTGGTTATCACCGAAGAAGCGATTCTCGAAAGCACCGCCGTGCTGGAAGAAGCGTTCGAATCTAAATGCAAATAAACATTATCGGCGGCGGGATGATCGCGCACGATCAGATTCTGCCGTCGTTCTATCAGCTTCACAGGCTGGGCCTGGTGCAACAGATTGCAGTGTGTGCGCGCCACAAGAGCACGCTGGATGCGCTGGCAGCCTCCGAGCAGATTCAGCAGGCATTCCCCGGGCAGACTTTTCGCGCGTCCACCGATCCATATCGCGAAACGATTGCCCGGATGCCGCCGCGCAATTTGGTTGTGGTCGCGCTTCCCGACCAACTACATTTTGACGCAATAATGGCCGCGCTCGAAGCGGATCAGCATGTGCTGGCAGTGAAGCCGCTGGTGCTGACGGCATCGGAAGCCAAAATCATCCAGCACGAGGCCTTGAAACGCGGTCTGTTCGTGGGCGTTGAATATCACAAGCGCTTCGACGATCGCAGCTTAATGGCCCGGCGCAAATATCGAGCCGGCGATTTCGGCGAATTCCGCTTGGGCACGGCCTGCCTGATGGAGAAGTGGTACTATCGCCATTCCAACTTTCAGAATTGGTGCACCAAGGAGAACTCGGACGCGTTCACTTACATCGGCTGTCATTACGTGGACTTGGTGCACTTCATCACGGGCTTGACGCCTGTTTCGGTGAGCGTCTACGGCATCGCGGATCAATATCCGAACGGCCAGGAAGGCTACCTCTGGACCGATGCGCGCGTCATCTGGAGTAACGGCGCGTGCCTCAACGTGCAAAATTCGCTGAGCTTTCCCGACGACGCGCCCGGTACCAACACGCAAGGTTTGACGCTCCACTGTTCGGCACAAGATAGCGGCGCTCTGCTGCGCCACTCCGATCAGTATCGGGGCCTCGAATACGTTTACGCTCGCCGCCCCGAGTCGCCCGGCGCCACTATCTACGCCGAGCCGAGCCCGGATTATTTTCAATACGTCGATCTGGGAGGCGAGGGGCTGACGCCAGTCGGCTACGGTTACCGGTCCATTGAATATCTGTTCCGCTGTTGCCTCCGAGTAGAAAGCGCACTCGACCAACAGCGTGCAATTCAAGAGATCGATCGCGAGGGAATCGCGGCCACGCCCGCCAACAGCCACTACAACGAGAAGGTGATCGAGGCCGCGCGACGATCGATTCTGAATGGCGGAGACACTGTTAAACTCACGTGGAACGGCGCTCGCTGACGGCCGATCGAGTAATTTCAGGGTGGAAGAACTGGCGGTGGAGTCTGGCCGTTACTCTGCGCAACCAAGCCTTCAAACACTTGCGCTCTGGACAATTGGGTCCTAACCTCTGCCGCCAGGTTCGAAATAGGCGCGTCATTATAGTCAGCGGCAATCCTCAGTGAATACAAGCGCGGCCCGAGGACGCCCAATTGCTTGATGGTCGGGTCTGAGTGTTTCTGGCACCAATCCCAAAGTTTCGTATGTAGACCGGGCTTCTTGCCGGTGAAATTGATTGCACGAGCCTTCATCAGCCCAAGATTGTAAACGTAGTAGTATGTCCGACCGAGGCATGTTCTTTGAACACCCTCGCGATTGTCATTGCGCAATCCATGCGCGACAATGAGAAACTCTCGCCAATCAAACGGCATCCCGAATCTCGTAGTCGAACACTAGTGCACCGCCTGAACGATGGCAATTGTCTACCCACCAGTCTCTGTCAAAAGACCGTAAAGCGAGTTCTGGATCGTCGCCAAAATCGGCAGGCAGTTGAACGGCAACCTTGAGCAAGCTGTCGTCGTCGGAAAACTGTACCCGAATCTGAATCAGCCGCCTTTCTCCGAAGGCATTGTGCAATGGCCGCACGGCTTCAAGCAAAAGCGTGTAGAGTGCAGGCTCTTCTTCAAGGACCTCTATAATAGATCGGTTAGTATCCAGCGTAGTGTAGTGCTGCTGCAATGCGCGCAGTTGCCCCGCGTAGTCCCGATTGGAGCGAGGCTGCTCGTAGGAGTAGGCGTGGGAAATGAGGTTTTCTTCGATCCTCCGTGTGTTTGGGGCGAAAACAACAACATTGGCCGACGAGGTTGCGGGTTGCTGGTGCTCGTACCATTTCGCCGCCTGATGAAGTGAACGATGAGCTCCGGGAAGCGTTTGCGGTACATCCAGTCCCGCCGCCAGCGAGCTAAGCATTGCCCGCCTCCTCTATCCCGAGAACTTCGAATACCGCTGCTTCATCGCTACGTACCTTGGCAAGTATGTCTGATAGCGGCGGCTGCCCGCTAAACTGCGACGAAAGTCGCAAAAAGATTCCGTTCGCAAACGGGATCGAAAAGTCCAGCAACACGTCTCCGTCGGCCCATTTTAGATGATTACCGAAAGTTTCAACATGGCGCTTTGCCATCAGTGTCCTAAAGGGCTCAGGCGCAAAAGGTGCCAGTAATTCCTCGCGCGTCTTGGCCAGAGGCTGAAGATGCATCGCTATTGTGACGGTGCACGATTGGATCTTTGCGCCGCTGTTTCCTAGCAACGCCTGTTCCGCAGCCATCAACACCTGGGAATCCTCGTCCACCGTAGTCCACGAAGACCCTTCCTTAGCGAACCTGTACTCTTCAGCCCCAAACTGGAAGCTGACCCCACGCTCTGGAATTTTGAAAATCACCTTGTGGTCTGCGGGCGTCCCGGCGGTGACAATTTCCGTGTTTGCCAGTCGAAACTTAAAAGGAAGCAGCGCCACTGCGACCGCCTCAAGGATCCTAGCCATGTCCCAGGCAACTAAACCCACATAAGGTCGATCGAACTTGGCCAGGTACTCGGCGTTTGCCATCGGGATTTTGACCTGCTCAGGCATTGCTCACTCTCACTCCATTGTCCTATTGCTGCCCGCAAAGAGCAAAGTGTTCACACTGCGAGAGACCAGGGTGACCGGTCGCGAATTGCCGTTATCCAGACTGTTCCACCGAAGACGCTTCTAGCCATGCCTACGGTGTCAGTCGGAAGTCCACCGTCATCGTGATGATCGCCTCCACCGGTTGGCCGTTCAATCGCATGGGGTGATAGCGCCATTGTTGGACAGCTGCCATCGCGGCTGCAGCCAGATCCGGATCGGCGGTAGTCACTGCCTTCAGCGACAGTATCTTGCCCGCGATCGAGATGACTGCTTCGAGCAAGACCGCTCCCTCGATTCCTTTCTGCTGCGCGGCATGAAATCCGGAGGCCGTCAAGCCCTATTTCGCAAACTCGCGGTATAACTCGGCGATGTGCGCGCTCGCGGTATCGCCCTCGTGGATTACCACCCGCCACCGGAAATGCAGCGACCCTCCGGCCGGAACATTCGTATGTGCTACCTCGGCGGCCGGATCAAAAGCGTGCTGCCCCCACGGATCTACTGCGAACAATCCGTAATCCCGCGCGTGCCAATGCACGGGATACCCGAAATTCGAAGGATGATCGAAAATGGCAATGCCGAGCTTCTCGCCGTCGACAGTGCCCGAATAATCCACCCAGCTCGAACGTTTTCCCCAAATGGCGGCCATGCCTTGCTTACCTTCGGCGTTCACCATCTTCCCGGACCCGCTCTTTTCCGTGAGAGCGTCCGCCAGCCGGATCGCGAACGCGCCCTCTTTGGTATCCCCGAAAACGACTTTTTCGGGAGCCGTCAGGGTGATATCGAAATCGATGATCCGCAAAGCCGGGGTGGCGCGGAACGTCATCACCCGATGCTCCACCAGCACGGTCTTGCCGCCGTGATCGTTCCAATGGAAAACCGTTTCCAAAGTCTTCGAAGCGGGACGCCACTCCGCCTTAGTGGCGACGATTCGTCCGGTTCGTGGGTCTTTGTAAGACGGATCGTTCTCCCAGAACTTCACGCCGTTCACGTCGTCATAGGAAAACCACAGGCCGCGATGATGCAGATGGTCCCGGCTTTCGCCATCGATCATTTCCATGGGAAAACGCCGCGTGATGATTTTACCGGACGCAGAGCGCAGCGGCGCCAGGTAAGGCCTTCCTTCCGCCACGCCGGAATGAAAAGTCGTGAAAGGCTTGCCGTCGAGATCGATATCAATGTGGTCCGGTACCTGGCCCAAAAGAGACGCCAGCAGAAAGCACGAAAGAACCAGGTTTCTAATCACGCACCAATTCTATCGCTTAACTAGCGGGATGTGGCGCAGACACTCGTGTCTGCAGCGCCGAGACTCGTCTCGGCGTTCTTCCTTTTCCCAGCGCTCGACCAACGATAATCCTCCGCCCGGCTCACCAGCCCCGCTTTAACGGGGTTGTTCTCGATGTAAGCCGCAATTCGATGCCATTCCCTTTCGTCTCGAGCCCAATGGTCATAAGATTCCGCCGGCCAAAACGTCTCGCCCGTCCGGCCCAAAATGCGATTCGCCTCTCGTGCCGTCGCTCCCTTAAGCGATTGCATCAGCCGGGATGCTGAGATTCTAGGCAACAACAGCACGTGGACATGGTTGGACATGATGACATAGGCTCCCAGTTCGTAATGATTCAGTTGCTCGCCACGCCGCAGGGAGGCTTCGACGACGCGAGCTATCTTCTCCTCCGCCAGATACATCGGGCCGTGACGTGTGGTGTCCAAATAGCGATCCATCCATACGAAAGCGGCGCCCGAGGAAAGTTTGTCGCGAGGAGGGTATCGGGCATGCGGAAGGCTGCCGTGAAGATGCCAGGTTAGGAAGAGCCATTTGCCGTCTGGGTGCTGGTGGGGAGACGACGCTGGAAGTCTTGCATACGGGGTAGTGCATCCGTCTTCGTGGATTCTCAAAAAACACACACGCCGGTAGAGTCGAGGATGGGCGCGAGAGCGTCGCCGAGCGCC
>PMUN01000438.1 GCA_003166875.1 Bryobacterales bacterium
GCGGGTCCCCCTGGACCCGCATGGGCCGAAGAGAGCCATATGAGCGCGGGACGAATCCTGGTGGTGGACGACGAGCCGCAAATCCGGCGCGTCATGAGGATGAGCTTGACCGGTGAAGGCTATGAAGTGGAAGACGCCCGCACCGGCGAGGAAGCTCTGGAGAAACTGCGCGCCAGCCGCTACGATCTGGCGCTGCTTGATTGGAACCTTCCCGGGATGGGAGGCCTGGAGACCTGCCGCCAGGTGCGCTCTTCCTCCGACATGGCCATCATCATGCTCACCATCCGGAACGCCGAACGGGACAAAGTGCAGGCTCTCGACGCCGGCGCTGACGATTNNCGAATGCCGCTTTCGCCGGAAGCCGGACCGCCGCGGATTACGATCGACAACGTCGAGATCGATTTTCAGACGCGCAAGGCGATCGTTCGAGGAAACGAAGTGCGTCTCACGCCGAAAGAGTTCGAACTGCTTCGATACCTGGTTCTGCATCCGAACAAGGCCATTCCTCATCGCGAGCTGTTGCAGGCAGTCTGGGGACCCGACTACGGCGAGCAGGTGGAATACTTGCGAGTATTCGTCAAACAATTGCGCCGCAAGATTGAGCCTCATCCCGAGAAACCGCGCTATATCCTGACCGAGCCCTGGGTGGGCTACCGCTTCAATCTGCCCGAACAATCGTCGCCTGACGCCAACAAATGAAGGAACGCCTCACACTATTATTTCGCCGCGCCATGTACAACCTGCGTGGCGGATTCCTGGTCCGGCCGCTAATCATCGCATTGGTGTTGGGATGTGCGGGCACGTTGTTGTCGTGGATGGAGGAGGAAGTGCCAGGCGTGAGCGCCTGGGTGCCGAAGGCGCTGTTCCCCTCCCACGCCGATCCGCAAGTGGCGCAAGTAATTCTGGCCGGCATCGCGGCCTCCATCATGACCGTGGTGTCCATCGTTTTCGCCATCCTGCTAATGACGCTCACGCTGGCATCCATGCAATTCTCGCCGCGAATTATCCTCAGCTTTGCTCGCGACCGCGTGACCCAATGGACGCTGGGAATTTTTCTTGGCACGTTTTCGTACTGCATGGCGGCCCTTCCGGCGGCGCACTCACTGCCCAAACCTTTCGCCCCGGTTGCCACGGTCCTGGGTGCGATGTTGCTGGCCTTTGCCTGCGTATGCTGGCTGCTCTTTTTCATTCACCATATCTCGCAGGCCATCAGCGTTAACCAGATCGTGGACAAGATCGCCACCGAGACGGACGCCATGATCAATCAAATGATGCCCTTTCCACACCGGCTTCGCCGCATGCCCGAGGACGATCCGCTGCGCGGCTATACTTTCGAAACCCCGGTTCTCAACGATGTGTCCGGGTATATTCGTTTTGTCGACACCAAGCGGCTGGTTGCATTGGCGAAGTTGTACCACGTGAAGGCCCGCGTCCTGCGGCGGGTGGGTCACTTTGTTCCGGCCGGCGTCCCGCTGCTCCTGGTGTCCAAGGGAGACCGGCTGCCTTCTGAAGGAGCCGCAGCCTTTCGCGGAGCCTTCGATCTAGGCCCCTCCAGGACCTTGCAGCAGGATGTGGAGTTCGGCGTCCTGCAAATCGTGGACATCGCCTTGAAGGCCATCTCGCCCGCGGTGAACGATCCCAGCACGGCCATAAGTTGCGTGGATCAATTGAGCCGCATCCTGATCCGCTTCGCATCGCGCGAGCCGCCCGAGTCCATGCTGTATGACCCGCCTGGCGTCTTCCGTGTATGCATTGCCTGGATTGATTTTGAGAAGCTGCTGGACTCCGCGTTCGAGCAGATCCGTATGTATTCGAAAACGGATGTCGCGGTCAGTCTGCGGATGCTGCGCGCCCTGGGCGACATCGCCACCACTACCAATGATCCGAACTTCCGCCGGCTGCTCGCGACCCGTGGGCAACGAATCGTCGCCGGCTGCGCGGAAAAACTGCGCGAAGAGGAGCTAAAGGAAATACGCGGACGCTTGGACGCGCTGGAGAAGTTGATCGTCTAGAGAGAGTGATCGATCCGTGAATCAGATTTGCACCAGATTCCGCACGTTCCGTTTTATTGGAAGGGCCCCTGGTTTTATCGCCGCGTGGATCGGGATGTTTGCGGGTGGCTTGGCCGCAGTGGCGCAGAGCCCCGAGCAGCCTGAGATCCGCGCGCATGAAACTGCTCCCTCGTTTCGCATTCGCGTGGAGACCAACCTGGTGACGGTCACGGTGGTGGTCCGCGATAGAAACGGCCGGCCCGTTCCGAACCTGGAAAAGAAGGATTTCCGTCTCTTTGATAGCGGCAAGCCTCAAGAGATCACCGGATTCAGAGCCGAGATAGCCGATCCAAAGGTCACCGCGCCTGAAACTCCCACGCCTCCGTCTAGCACCACGCAGCCTCCTGTTGCTCAGCCCACGCCGCAGCGATTCGTCGCTCTGTTTTTCGATGATTTCCACATGCCGATGGAAGACGTCACGCGAACCCGCAACGCCGCCTGGCGCTATTTGTCCACTGCGGTGCGGCCCGAGGATCGGGTAGCGATCTTCACTTCGTCCGCAACGCAACAGCTGGACTTCACGGACGATCGCGACAAGCTGCATGACAGCCTGTTCCGGCTGGCGCCCCATTCACGCACAATTCCTTTCATGAACCGATGCCCGGCGATCGACGAATACCAAGCCTACCTCATAGACCGGCTTCAGGAGCCCAGTGCGCTCGACATTGCGACCGGCGAAGGCTATGAATGCAACTGTAAAGGGGAAGGTGACGCGACCCTGACGTGCCGCGATGCGCAGATGCGACAGGCGAGAGGCGATGCGGCGCAAATATGGGGCCTGGCGGATATGCAATCGCAATGGGCCTTGGAGGCAATTCGGCTGGTGCTCCGTCGTCTGGCGGCCATGCCAGGGCAGCGCACCATGGTCCTGGTCTCACCGGGCTTCTTGACCATGACGCACTCGAACGATGTGGATGCGCTTGTCAACCGTGCGGTCCAACAGAATATTGTGATCAACGCGATCGACGCCGCTGGGCTATATACGAAAACTTCCCACTCCCGGCTGACCGGACCGCGCCCCGACTTCGAAAACCAAAAACTACAGATCGCCCGCGACGTCCTGGCCGGTCTGAGCGCCGGCACCGGAGGCGTCTATTTTCAGAACAGCAACGACTTCGACCAAGGCTTCCGGGAGGCCGCGCAGGCCCCGGAGGCTTATTACGTACTCAGCTTTTCGCCGCAAGACGTGAAGTTAGACGGAAAATTCCACGCGCTGAAGGTGACCGTCAACTCTGGCGTCGGCTGGGAAATCCAAGCGCGGCGCGGGTACTTCGCCAACGCAGAAACGGCTCCCACCAAGAGCGACCTGGAAAGTTTGGTCTTCTCCCAGGAGGAACAGCAAGGGCTGCGTGCCACTTTGACAGCGCTTCCCAGGCAGTCCACAGTGACAGTGAAGATTCACGTGGATACCCAGGCGTTGCAGTTTCGCAAGGAGGCGGACCAGAGCCTCGATACGTTGATCTTCGACACCGCGCTATTCGACCACGATGGGAAATACGTCGCTGGTAAAGAGTCCTCGCTCGATTTTCACCTGTCTGAAGCGAAGCTGGAAAAGCTGCGGCAATCCGGAATCAACGCCGAGACCGTCTTTCATGTAGCACCCGGAACCTACCGGATTCGCGAGGTAGTACGCGAAACCGGAACGAATAAGATGGCGGCGCTGAACGGAAGCGTGGAAGTGACCACAGCCCCGCAGGTGCAGGCGGCGATTTCATCTACCCCGCCCACCAACCCCACCAAGCAGAAAAAAGAGAAGAAGACGAAATCGATGCTGGATTGGAGCGTGGCCGAATTCGCGAAGGCCATGCCGGAACTGGCGGGCTTGGAGACTGCCGAAGACCAGGAGCCGCTCACCACTTTGCTCGAGAAAACCGGGCAGAACGTGAAGGCCTTCTTCGATAGCTTGCCCAACGTCACGGCCCGCGAAAGAATAGAGATGAAACGGCTGGACTGGACCCAGTACCGCACCGAAGAGTTCAACTATCTGGACCTACCGCAGCCGGTCCGGAATGGCGTCGGCATGCAAGAATTCCGGACCAACGCCGCCGGAAAGCGCGCCGAACCGCAAAGTCTGGAACACGGGTTCGTGACCAAGGGCTTTACATCGATGGCCGTCCATTTCCATCCGCTTTACCAGGCCGAGTCGGTATTCCGGTACCTCGGCAAGCAAAGCCTGGACGGGCACACCGCGGACGTCGTTTATTTCGCGCAAACACCCAAAGCGCGCGTGAAGCAGGGCCTGACCACAGACGTCCGTTCACTGCAGATCCTGATTCAAGGCTTGGCCTGGATTGACTCGGACAACTATCAGATCGTGCGGATGCGCACTGAATTGCTCATCCCGTACGACGATCCCGACTTGCGCAAAGAAACAACCGAGTCACGCTTCGCGGCGGTGCGGTTCAAGGGTGTGCCGCAGGATTTCTGGCTGCCTGAAGACGTGACGGTTACGTTGGACTGGCGGGGTATGGTCTTCCGGAACCACCACCACTACTCTCAGTTCGGGTTATTTCACGTCGATACCCATTAGTAGACGCGAGTTCCTCGACCGCTCAGGTTCGCCAACGAGAAACCAGAAACCAGAAACGAGAAACGAGAAACGGATCTCTCGTTCGTTCGATAATAGGAACGTACAACAATGCCGGCAACCATTCCCCGCAAACGCACTCCTGAAGAACTCCTGCAGCAAGTTCAGGCGGAAGAAACCTACGAACGGAGAGGCAAGCTGAAAGTCTTCCTTGGCTATGCCTCCGGGGTCGGAAAATCTTTTCGCATGCTGGACGAAGGAAGACGGCGCCACGAACGCGGCCAGGATGTGGTGGTAGGCGCAATCCAGCCCAAAACGTCGCCGGAGACCGATGCGTTGCTGAGTAAGTTGCAAGTCATCCCTCTGAAGAACGCGGATGGCGTGCCGGTGATGGACCTTGAGGCTATTCTCGCCCGGCATCCAGCGGTGTGCCTGGTGGACGGCCTGGCGTACGACAATCCGCCGGGGTCCCTTAACGCGAGCCGCTGGGAAGACGTGGAGCAGTTGCTCGAGGCGGGCATCTCGGTAATCTCGTCCGTCAATATTCAATACATCGACGAGTTGCGCGACCGCGTGGAGAAAATCACGCACAAAAGCGTGAAGCAGACAGTTCCGCTGAGCTTCCTGCATTCCGCCGACGAGGTTGTGGTGGTGGATGCACCTCCTGAAATGTGCATGACCCGCGCCGGCGACGGGCAAAACGGAGCCGAGGTATCGAGCGAGGCGCAGAAGCTCTCGGAACTCCGCGAGATCGCGCTGTTGCTGGCCGCCGACGTAGTGGATCGTCAACTGGAAGCCTATCTACAGCGCAATGGGATCACCCAGACCTTCGGCGCGCAAGAGCGAATTATGGTCTGCATTACTCCCCGCGCGAATGCGGCTGCCATGATCGAGAGCGGGCGGCGCAATGCCGAGCGCTTTCACGGTGACCTGACGGTGGCCTATGTCGGCCAACCCGAAATCTCCGCGGACGATCAAGCCGCGCTCGACCGGAACCTTGCCATCGCGCGCGAAGCACAGGCCCACGTCGAGCTCCTGGATGGAGAAGACCCCATCGACACCATTCTCGATTTTGCGCACGAACGCGGCATCACGCAAATTTTCGTGGGCCACAGCGCGCGCGAGAAATGGTGGCAGCGGCTTACCGGCACTCCACTCGATCGCTTGATTCGCGGCGCTAACGACATCGACGTCCGCGTGTTCCCCCATTAACCCATGGCAGAGCGCCAACCGTCCGGAAGACTCAAGATCTACCTCGGCTACGCCGCCGGCGTCGGCAAGACCTACCAGATGCTGGAAGAGGCCCAGGAGATGAAGCGGCAGGGGCGCGATATTGTCATCGGTTACTTTGAGCCGCATGGGCGAAAGGACACCATCGCGAGAACCGACGGCTTGGAGAACATCCCGCGCCGGAGACTCGATTATCGCGGCACCGTTTTCGAAGAAATGGACACCGATGCAATCCTCGCCCGGCATCCGGAAGTCTGCGTGGTGGACGAGTTTCCACACACCAATGTGCCGGGATCAACCAGAACGAAGCGCTGGCAGGACGTGCAGGCGTTGCTCGAAGCCGGAATTGACGTGCTTACCACCATGAACATCCAGCACCTGGAGAGCCTGAACGACCAGGTTTGGCAGATCACGGGAATACGCGTGCGGGAAACCATTCCCGATTGGGTGATGCAGCAGGCGGATCAGGTGGTGATGGTGGATCTGACGCCGCGCGCGTTGCTCAATCGCCTGGCCCGCGGCGTCGTCTATTCGCCGGAAAAGGCGCAGAAGGCGATCGAAAACTTCTTTCAGGAATCCACGCTGGTGGCGCTACGCGAGCTGGCTCTGCGGCAGACCGCGCACGAGGTAGAAATCCGGCAGGTGGATTATGAGTCGCCAGGCTTCGAGGCCACGCCTCGAAATGGGGACGAAGCGGGCGCCGGTACCACCCCCCGCACCAGCGACCGGATTCTGATCCATGTGACGGCTGATCCATCGACAGCCATGTTGATCCGCCGCGGGAAACGCGTCGCGGACTACCTGCATGCGGACTGCTTCGCTGTAGCCATTTCCGCGCATAATGATTCGCGAGAATCCCAGGAGCGTGAAGCCGTAGAGCGCCACCTGAATTTCGCGCGTAATCTGCATATCGAGGCGCGCATGCTGCAAGGCGCCGATGTCGCGAAAACGCTGGTCGAATTCGCGCGGCTCAACGGCGTCACTCACTTGTTCCTGGCCCGGCCGCGGCAAAGCCAATGGCCGTCGGCGTTTCGCAAAACCATCGTGCAGCAGGTGGTGCGGTTGGCCAGCGATATGCAAGTAATCATCGCGGCGGATCGCGGCCGAAGCCATCCCAGTGACCGGCCGCCGGCTACGCCGACGAATGCAAAGTGTGGCGGACCCCCTGGTCCGCGCGGGTCCCCCTGGACCCGCTACCTCAA
>PMUN01000183.1 GCA_003166875.1 Bryobacterales bacterium
AAGGGCAACGGTACGGCGTTGTTTGAAATATCGAACCGTGGCGGCAAAGGTCTGCTTAATGCGTTCCAGCTTGGCGATAATTTCCTGCTCGAGCGCGGATTCACGCTGGTCTGGGTGGGCTGGGAATTCGACGTTCCAACAGGCAAGGATCTGTTACGCGTTTACGCTCCAGTAGCGACCAATAACGGCCAGCCTATATTGGGGCTGGTGCGATCGGAATGGGAAGGCGACAAGCGCGTCACTACTATCTCGCTCGGGGATCGCAATCAGATTGGCTATGCGGTGGCCGATCCCAACTATGCGGAGAACAGGCTGCTGGTGCGCGATACCGTGAATGGCAAGCGTCGCACAATTGCACGCGACAAGTGGATGTTTTCCGATGCCACGCACGTCACCATGGAGGACGGTTTCGAACCAGGCAAGATTTACGAAGTGATCTACCAGGCGAAGGATCCGGTACTGGCTGGCTTGGGACCGGCGGCGGTGCGCGACATGGTCTCATTCATGAAGCATGGCGGTGTGGAGACTCTTTTGGCGGACCAGCACAATTACATCAAACGCGTGATTGGCTTTGGAATTTCACAAAGCGGCCGCTTCTTGCGGAGTTTCTTGTACGACGGCTTCAATCAGGATGAGAAGAACGCCCGTGTCTTCGACGGCGTGTGGGCGCATGTTGGGGGCGCGGGGCGCGGCAGCTTCAATGCCCGGTTCGCGCAACCATCGCGCGACGGGCATCCGTTCTACAACGTCTTTTATCCGGTGGACGTCCCGCCTTTCACCGACAACGATGGACTGCTTGCGAAGGCGGTGGAAGCGAACGTAGTGCCGAAAATCTTCTACAGCCATGGCTCGTATGAATACTGGGGGCGCGCGGCCTCGCTGATTCATACCTCACCCGAGGGCAAGCAGGATGCGCCGCTCGCGAAAGACACGCGCATCTATTTCTTCGCAGGGGCGCAGCACGGGCCCGGCGCCATCCCGCCGCGTACGGTGGAGGCGCAAAATCCGAGCAGCGTCATCGACTACCGCACTGGCTTGCGAGCTTTGCTGGTGGCGATGCAGGCCTGGCTCAAGGATGGAAAGGAACCGCCCGCTTCTGAATATCCGCGGATCGCGAAGGACCAGTTGGTGACGCTGGGCGCTTACGCTTTTCCTAAGATCCCCGGAATCGAGATCCCGACAATTAAGCGCGAAGGCTATGGCCTGGATTTTTCGGTGGAACCACCCAAAACTACGGTGCCCTTCCCGACGCTGGTTCCACAAGTGGATCAAGACGGCAATGAAACTTCGGGAATCAAGATGCCCGAGGTACAAGTACCGCTTGCGTCCTATACGGGCTGGAATCTGCGTAGCAAGAATATTGGTGCGCCGGAGGAATTGTACAGTATGACCGGATCGTGGATTCCGTTTCCTCGGAACAAGGCGGAACGAGAGCGGCGGCAAGATCCTCGGATGTCGATTGAAGAACGCTATCCGAACAAGGGCGACTATCTGGACCGCATCACCGCAGCCGCGCAGAAACTGGTGCAGGCTGGTTTTCTTCTCGATCAGGACGTTCCCAAACTTCGCGAGCGAGCCGCGAAGGAATGGGACTATGTTCTAAGATCGAACTGATGGGTCCAAACGCAGCGCAAGCTGAACAACCGAAGCTCCCGATACCGGGCGTCAAAAATCTGATCGCAGTTGGTTCGGGAAAGGGAGGCGTCGGGAAAACCACGGTTTCGGTGAACCTGGCCATCGCGCTGGCGCGGCTCGGCCACAAAGTGGGCTTGATGGACGCAGACGTCTACGGTCCCAACGTGCCGCTCATGATGGGCGTGCGCACCGCGCCCAGCGCCATCGGCGAACGCATTCAACCGATCGAGAAAAACGGCGTGCGCATCATGTCCATGGGATTTCTCAATCCTGGCGACAAGCCGCTGGTATGGCGCGGCCCGATGCTGCACAGCGTGATCCAGCAGTTCCTGCGCGGCGTGGATTGGGGCGAGCTGGACTACCTTATCATCGACCTTCCGCCCGGAACCGGCGACGTACAGCTCACTCTGATTCAGACCGCGCCCTTGACCGGCGCGATTGTGGTTACCACACCGTCCGATGTTTCGCTCGAAGACGCGCGCAAGGCCATCCACATGTTCCTGCAGGTGCGTGTTCCGATTCTCGGCCTGGTGGAAAACATGAGCTATCTGGAGTGTCCGCACTGCAAGGAACGCATCGACGTATTCAGCCATGGCGGCGGCAGGAAAACCGCGGAGACGATGAATATCCACTTTCTGGGAGAGCTTGCGCTGGATCCGGCGGTGCGGGTGGGTGGAGATTCCGGGAATCCGGTTACGCTGGGAGACGCTGGCTTGCCCTTCGTCGCTATCGCGCACGAAGTGGAGCGACGGGCCGCTCAGGAAAGCAGCAAGAAGGGCCCGTCGATCCAGATTGAGGACTAGTGGGCTGCCCGCGCACGAACTTTAGCATCGAAATCCCATGCCTTCGCAGGAGTGCGAACGCGGCAAACACGAGTGTTCGCGCCACNNGCCGCGTCGCCACTCCTGGCGATGCATGGCAGTAGTAAAGATTCGGAGCCCACTAGATCAGGTGGCGGCTACTGGGACACTGCCATTGTGAGCTTGGGACTGGTGATCCCACCCAGAGCTAGCTGAACTGGAACGGTGTCCCCGGGCGCTACGTTGGGAATAACGACATTCAACTGATAGACGCCGACAAATTGCGGGCTGAGGCCGGAGAACTGGATCTCCGCGCTGATGCCTCCAATGTCCACAAAAGGCTTGTGCAGCGTGTCGGTGGTCTGGCTAGGGATGCCGCCCTCGGCAGGAGTAGTGTCGACCGGCCCTAAGCCTGTGGCGTAGATGATCACAACATCGCCGATCGCGGCCGGGTGCGTGGTACGGCCCGAGATGCTACCGGCAGGCTGAGCGAGAGATCCATCCACGTTCTGAACGGCCGCCATAGTTCCGATGGCGAAAACGGCTGGTGAAAAATCGCCTATCTTGACGGACGCCGGCGCGGAGGCGACGCTGCCATTAGTGACAGTAACAGTTGCTTCACCCGGTACCAAGTTCCAGGGCACCACAGCGTTAATCTGGTTGGACTGCAAGAACAGCAGCGGCGCCTCAACCGAAGTGCTGCCGCTGACAAACTTTACGGTAACGCCTCCGAGCGAAGTGGACAGTGGAATAGTGTCGGCCCCGGCTGGCGCTGCCGCCAGTTTTGTTCCGAAAATCGAAAACAGCGAGCCCGGCGCGATGGCCTGCCCTGGCACGAAGCTGGCGCCATTCACGATGCCGCCGACGGTGGGTTGAGCTACGGCCACGCCGGTGACAGCCAAAAAGAGGAGGACAGATGTTAGTCGCATAGAAGTCATCTAGGCTCAGTATGAGCGCGGAGCGGAATCAGAGCAATGGACAGAACGTAAAATATTTGTGAAAGGTCAGGGCGTGGACTGTATTTTTTTCAGCTGTTTCCACGTCTCCGTGACTTCCGGGTCGTGTCCAGCGTCAAACCGGACAGCCTCGGCAGCTTCCGCGAGAGCCTGATTGTGCCGGTTCTCCAGGTCCAACAGCTGCGCCAGCGTCCAGTGGGGCTTAAACCAGTTAGGCGCCCAGGCAATGGCGTTGCGCAAACTGCGCTCGACGCTGGCCGCGTCGCTATTCGCTGCAAATAAGTTCGCCAAATTGTACCAGGCGTTTTCACGATCCTCGGATGTGCGCGTGGCCGCGATACCGGCTTTAATCGCCTCTTGCCGGGCCATCAGGCGGGAAGCAAATAGCGGGGCGTGGACCACGAGCTGTTGCATAGCGCGCGAGTAGCGCAGGTCGGATCCCGCGCCAGCGGGCTGCCATCCGAGAACTGTACGGTAGGCTTGGGACGCTCCCATGGCGTCTCCAGCATCTACTCGACGGTCCACGGCGGCGAGGGCGGCGTCGGCCACAACTAGCCGGACGGCGAACACGGCGAGGAGAATAGCCACGGCGAAGGCGCAGGCCGGATACCATCGGGCGCTGGATGAGTCCGGGATAGTTTCTATGGGAATAGCAGCGGCGACAAGGATGGCAAGCAGCAAATAGAAGTACAGGGCAGTTGGAACGATGAGCACGCCAAACTGCTGGCAGACCAGGCAGGCGACAAGAGCGGCTGCGAGTGGGGCTCCCAGAGGGTCGCCGCGCCGCAGAAGTTGGAGCGCGGCCCAGACGCCGAGCCCGCACAGCGCCACGAGCGGTAACAAACCGATCAGGCCCCGACTCGTCAAGGGGTCCAGAAAAATGTTATGCGGCGATTCGTGATAGAAATCCGGATAAGCGCGCGCCAGTTCGACTGATTCGAAGCGCGGGAATTCAGTGACGAAGGTCTCCGGACCGAAGCCCTGGATGGGGCGATGGGCTGCCATCCGTAGCGAATCCCGCCAGAGCAGCAGGCGCGCGCCGCCACGCAGGTCTTCAAGTGACCAATGCAGGCGCGCTCTCAACTTCGATCCAGGGGCTGAAAAAAAGAACAGCGAGAGAGCAGCCAGCGAAGCCAGGGAGAAACCGACGGCACGGGCCCGAATGTGCGGACGTCCGGAAATGATGAAGACAATTGCACCGATCAGCAAGCCGAGAATAGCTGAGCGAGTACCGCTCAGAACGATTGCAAAAACAGCCAGAGCGGTTGCAATCAGTGCGGCGACTTTCAGCCACCTNNCCGGGCGGTCGAACGATGGTAAAGGGACCCTCTCCAGCCTGGTAAGCTTTGACCGGCAGCAGCGGGTCCCAGCCGAAGTACTGCGCGATTCCGTAAAGCGCCGCTAGTGTGCCGGCGGCTGTAGCGGCCCTCAAAAGCGTTCGGACATTCCTTCGATCACGGGCGAGCCATGCGCCAGCGAGCAATACGAATAGCAGCAGGCCGGTTTCAGAAAGCAATCCGAAGCGCCGCCAATTACCACCGTTAAGCGACAGCGCCGGCTGTGTGGAGAATGCTGTCGCTATCGCGCTTGAAAGCCATTGAGCAGCCAGCAGTGCAACCCACCAACGGCCAACATTGCTTTCACCAACCCGGGCGCCGAGAATGGCACTAACATTGCGAATGTTCTGGGCTCGATATAACAGAATTAGCGCCGTGCCGAATAAAAGAAACACAATTCTCGGCGTAACATCGAAATAAGCGAGCGCGCCGGGCGTTATCAGGAGCGGAACCAGTGCCGCAATCAACGGCACAAGCAGGCGCATATGAATCAGACTAGCGCAAGTGGGATTGCGAAACAGCATGTACCAGTCATTTGACGCGTTCGAGTACATCGATTATCTGCGGCGCCGCTGGCGCGTGGCGGCGGTGGCATGCGGGGCAGCGTTGTTATTATCTCTCCCGCTCAGTTTGTTGATGCCAAAACGATATACCGCGACGGCTAGCATCGTGATTGAACCACCCGGCAATACGGATGCCCGAACGGCCATCGTCATAAGTCCGATGTACCTGGAGTCCCTGAAAACCTACGAGCGTTTCGCCGATAGCGACAGCTTGTTTGCGCGCGCGGCAGAAAACTTCCATCTTCAGGAGGCCGGCCCCTCTCACCGTCCCATAGAGTCGCTCAAGCGGGGAGTGCTGAAGGTATCCAAACTGCGCGACACCAAGATCATGGAAATCAACGTGACCTTGACAGATCCAAAGCTCGCCCAAAGCATGGCACAGTATCTGGCCGAGCAGACCGTAGCATTGAGCCACGGAGAGAGCCTGGATGCTGATCGCGAGCTTATTGACGAGGCCGAGAAACAGGCAGCGGCATCCGCGCGCCGGCTCGCACAGGCGCAACAATCGTGGACCACTTTGACGGTTCGGGAACCTGTGGAAGCTTTACAGGGCGAGCTGGACTCAAGCGTGGAGCTGCAGGGCAAATTCCGCCAGCAACTGGTGGAGACGCAAGGGAACATCGCCGAATATCAGGAGGGCAAGGCGGATTCTCAATTTGCTCGAGAGCAATTGCAAGCGGAGCGCGCACGGGCCGCGGTGCTGGAGAAAAGATTGCAGGACCTGCAACACTCCATTCAGGAGTTGGGCGCAACCATGGCCAGCCGAAGCGCCAAACGGGACGCGTTGCAGAACGAAGTGAAATCGGCGCAGACTGCTTCCGAGGCGGCGGAGACGCGTCTTCGAGAGCTTCGCGCGGCGGCGGGGAGCCGTGGCGAACGGCTTCGCGTGATGGACCCAGGAATTATTCCCGAGCGGCCAAGCTCGCCGAATGTTCCGCTCAACGTGGCAGCGGCTTTGCTTTTGGCGCTGGCGGCGTCCATGATTTACCTGAGCTTCGCATTCGTGCTGCGCCGCCGGGCGGTCGGTTTCGAACCCACGGTCACGCGTGGGATGCGCGCATGATCCCGAGAGCTGAAACCCGGGATTCGCGGCAGGTGTTGGCGGGTGCGGCGCTGGGGCTGTATGCGGCGGCGGTGGCACTGTCACCAGGATGGGGGAGCAAAGCAATTCTTTGCGTCCCGCTCATCCTGATTCCAACCGCCTGGTCTATACTTCGCACGCCCAACCGATGGCTTACGCTGTTTTTTCTTTGTGCGCTGCTGGCGCCACCTTTGCCTATAGCGCTCGGCGATTCCGGACCTCACATAGCTGTGCTGTTTGCGGCGCCCGGCTTGTTGGTGGGCCTGCTTCGCTTGGAAGAGTGGCGTTTTCGGGCGGATCTTGTAGCGGCGTCCATGTTAACGCTTCTGGCAATTTTCTTCGCCAGCGTCGGCATGGCTGCGTTCTATTCCGGCCCGAACGTTGCTGCGGCCAGCCTGGCACGCGTGGTGTTGTTCGGCATCTCGGTGTACACATTCTTGTACGTCCGCCACGGCCCCGGGGCCTTGAATCAGCGGCAATCTTTGCGGGCCATTCGTTGGCTCTTCTGGGCGGCCAGCCTCTCGGCCTTGGTTGCCTGCGTGGATTTCTACTTTCAGTTTCCCGCTCCTGCTGGGTACGCTCAACAGTTCATCTGGCTCGAAAGTGGCGTCTTTCGGCGGGCGCAGGGAGTGTTCTACGAAGCGAGCACGCTGGGAAATCTGTGCGCGTTCTTTTTGGAGATGATCGCGGTGGCTCTCTTCCGCCCGCGCGATGCCCAACCGATTTCGCGTCCTGCGATGTTCGCTGGCGGCGTGGCGCTGGCTGCCGCACTGGTACTTTCATACTCGCGCGCGTCGTTGCTGAATCTGGCAGTGGCGCTGATCGTCCTGCTGTGGTTGCATCGCGACCGGATCCGCTGGCGCCGTTTGATGGCGGGCGTGGCCATCTTCGGCGCCGGCGCCACTGCCCTGCTGTCATTTGCGTTTCCGATCTTCGCGGGAGTTTACTGGCAGCGAGTCGCGGTTGCATTTGAATATTTCTGGGAGGCTCCCAACCAGGTGCTGTCCGGTCGGGTCGAGAGTTGGCACACGCTTTGGAATTTCATCGCTTCCGAACCCTGGCACCTGCTGCTGGGAATCGGATACAAGACGCTTCCGTACTCGGACTTTATCGGAAGCAAGGCGATCGGGGACAACACCTACATCACCCTGTTGGTGGAAACCGGTATCGCGGGGTTGGCTGCAGTGGTGGCGCTCAATATCGCCATCCTGGTGACTGCACGGCGCGCATCGCGTTCACCGGATCCGGTGCGTTCATTCTGTGGGACCTGGATGTTCTGCTTCTGGGCCGGCCAGGTGGTGCAGATGTTTTCAGCCGATCTGCTGACGTATTGGCGCGTATTGCCGGTGTATTTATTCGTGCTTGCGCTGGCCGGGGACTCGGGGCTGGGGGCTGGGGGCTGGCGACGTGGACGTTTTGTTTCTGGATCAGTTTAGCGAACTTGGGGGGGCGCAGAAGTGTCTGCTGGATCTGTTGCCCGAAATAGAAGCGCGAGGCTGGCGCGTCTCCGCTGCCCTGCCCGGCAATGGACCGCTCGTGAAGTTATTGCGCGCGCGCAATATCCAGGTTCATCCCGTCCCGTGCGGGCCATATCGAACCGGCAGCAAGAGCATCGCGGACATGGTCCGATTCACGCGCGATGTTCGCCGTCAGGTAAGTGTTTTGCGCCAGTTGAACTTTGATCTGCTCTACGTGAACGGTCCGCGGCTGTTGCCTGGGGCCGCGATCGCTTACGGTGATCGGGCACCTGTTTTATTCCACGCGCACAGTCGGATACCCGCAGGGTTGGAGTCGTGGCTCACCGGTTGGAGCATTCGAAGGATGAATGCGACAGTCGTAGCATGCGCTAGGGCTGTAGCTCCCAACGTCCGCGCCGCCAAATTGACGGTGATTCCAAACGGCATTCCCGACATGGGCCTGCGCGAGCGTCGCTGGACTGGATGGAGGATCGGGATGATTGGCGCCATCAGTCCTGAAAAAGGGCAAGTGGAGTTCTTGCGCGCCGCTGCCATCCTTGCACGCGAATTCAAGGATGCACGATTCGTTCTCTGTGGCGCGCCGTCTTCTCCGCAAGACAACTATTTCCGGATGGTCGAGAAATATGTCGACTTTCTCCCGGTAGATTTACTCGGATGGCGGGACCATGTCGGGCAGGTGCTAGCTGAATTAGATCTGCTGGTGATCGCATCGAAGGCGGAAGGTATGCCGCGCGTCATGCTGGAAGCATTTTCGGCGGGTGTCCCCGTGGTTGCCTTTCCGGTGGGCGGGATTCCGGAAGTGATCACCGATGGCGAGACAGGATTTCTCGTGCACGAGAGAACGTCCAAAGCATTGGCGGCGAGAATCCGCGAAATCATTCTGCTTGGCCAAGGACCGCTGCGGAGGGTAGCCAACCACGCGCGGCGGGAGTGGGAACGCAAATACACCGTGGAAGCTTACCGGAAGAACATCACGGCTGTGATGGAGTCTCTGGTTTCGGATCGGCCAGCAGTACACGAAACAGAATCGCCGCAATCACGCAGATAACCGCCGCCAGAACCATCACCGGCGGATAGCCGAAGTGAGCCAGCAGCCAACCTGCGCCGGCCGCGGCAATGGCTTGCCCTGCGAACGATACCAGAAAGTTGAGTGCGGAAGCGCTGTTGCGTTCCGGCGCGCGCACCGCTTCCATCAAGAGTGTGAACTGGCCAGGTTCGCTCATGTATTGAGACATCATGTAGGCCGAATATCCGACGGCGCCCCAGATTGGACCACCCGCGGCCGCTAATCCGAGCAGCGCAAACGCGGTAGCCAACTGCATTCCCGAAATACCGCGCGTGAGCCCAAACTTGCGGAACACCAAGGGCGACACCAGAATCGCACCAACCTGCGCCACCTGGGACGCAGCATAAACGTAACCAATCTGTTGGACCGGCAAGTGAACGCGCTGCGCAAAGAATACGTTGAAAAACGGGTTCATCGCTCCTGTACCAAGGCTCCAAGCGGCCATGGCGATCAGAAAACGCAGCACCAGTGGGCTGGGCCGATGCAGCTTTCGTTCGCTCGGTTGAGCCGTGCCGAATTTCACGCCGGATAGCGGAATGAGCGCGAGTAAAACGAACGCGCAGCCGGCGAACAGAGAAAACCGGTAGGATTCGATACCCGTTGACGCCAGGTGCGAGCGCGCGATCCAACCGGGCAGGCGTCCCGCCGCAAGCCCGCCAAGGATTCCGATCGATATGCCGGCCGAACATGTGAGACTGAACCCAAAAGGGCGGCTCTTTTCCGTAGTCAGTTGCGCGATGGCGGGCGCATATGCCACCGGCCACGCCGCGGAGGCGATACCCGCGATGGCCGCCAATGCAATGAGAGCCGGTGGGAAAGTGAAGTATGCACGCAGAGCAGCGAGCGCGGCGGTTCCGGCGAAAGAAGCCAGCAGCGTACGGCGCATTCCGAACCGCTGCATGGCGAAGACCGCCAGCATGGTTCCTGCGATATTGCCTGCCATCATGGCGCCCGCCACCAAGCCGAGGAAATCTTCGTGAAACCCCAATTGCAGCAGGTAGAGATTGTAGAGAAAGACGAAAACAAACATCCCGAAGTCAAAGAAGGCTTCGGCGAAGAAGAAGCGCCAATATTCGCCGCTGAGCCCGGTGCCTTGGCCGAACCAGCGCATGGCGCTCCAAGCCACGGATGGCAGTGCACGAACGTGATGCGATGCACGCGATCCGAAATAGCCGGCGATTCGAAAGTAGCGGGCGAGTTGAACGGACCAAGTGTGTTGCTGCTTGGACACGTGGACGGCGTCCAGCGCATTGGGCAAATGATCAGGCAGAAGTCTGCGGCGCAGGACGGTCCATTTCGCGCGCCGCGAGTCAATCAGTGACCAATGTAGCCACAGTTCGTCTTTGTTGGGTCGAAATCGGGTGGTAAGCGGAGAGGCGGAGTACATGTCCATCCAGCGGCTGAGATCGGAAGGTAGATTCCGGATCTCCTCTTGAACCACGGTGGACACCCGGCAATCGAACCAGTGTTGCGCCAGCGAGAAGCAGATGGCCTGAAGCCGCCGCATCGACGGGTGGTGCAATTGAGACCACTCGCACCAGAATGAAAGGTCGTCGGCTGAGTGATGGAGATGCCAGGCCAGCTCGTAAACATGGAAAGGGCGCACACCATCGCGCAACAAATGCCGGAGCAGATGCAGGGACGCATAGGCAAGCTCATCAGCGGGATGAAAGGCGGTGAAATGTATGTCGTCCAATTCTCGCGGCTGGCGGCGAAGCCAAAATTGATCCAGGCCTACCGGCTCGAATCGCTCCGTGAGTTCGTCCCAGAGCCGGAAGTGGAGTTCGAGCGAAACGGGACTCTCGGCGTCAAAGAAATCGCCGCGCCATTGCCAGCCGGTTCTGCGGACCATCATCGGCAAGTGATCGATGGGATAAGAATGCTCCGCGATAGGCTGGTATCCCAACCCTATGGCCGCGTCGAACGCCTGCGACACTATTTCCTGAGGAAGAAGCAGATCGAGATCGCCTTGGGGTCGATACCGTGGGTCACTCACGAAACGCGGGTAGTGAGTGAAGCCTTTCAACACTAGAAACTCCAGGCCCGCCGGTTCAAATGCGGAAGCGACTTCCCGATACGTGGCTTTCGTGCGTTCCCAGCGCGCCGCATTGCTGGCCAGATTGCCGTCGATGCGCGAACGGACCCATTCCGGCAAATGCTCGCGGCAGGTCAAACCAAGACAAAGAGTCAACTGGGTACGATCGCAGAAGTGAAGGACTTTCTTCCAATCCTTTTCGCTGAGTTCCCCGAGCGGCCCGAATTCCGGCGACGAAAAACGCAGCGCTGCCAGAAGCGCGCTGACGTACGGAGGAACAAGTGAGTCGAAGAGGGTCAGAAATCGAATCTTAAAGCAAATTGCATGCGGCGTGGGTCACCGGCGGATACAGCCCGGCCGAAATACGGACCGGAATCCGGATAGGGAATGGGGATCCCGATGTTGGGATGATTCAGGACGTTGAAGGTTTCCGCTCGAAACTCTATGGTCTTGCCCTCCCTGATTACGAATCGCCGGTGCAACGCGCCATCCACGACGGCGTTGCCGGGGCCTGGCAGAATGTCACGGCCTGCATCACCGAAAGTGTACGGCGCGGGAGGCGAGAACGCATTGACGTTGAAGAACTCATTGACGCTGCGCTGGCCGGAGGGAAGGTTCACGCTCACTCCGGGAACCACGTTCGGACGGTTGGGTGTCCCGGAGTTAGCGTAATCTGTCGAGTAGTAAACCGGGTTGAGGGGTGTTCCGTCCTGGAAGGTAAGGTTGCCGCTGAGTTGCCAATTCCCGAATACAGGCCGCCAAACCGGCGCCGTTGGAATGGAATACACGTAGCCGCCCGTCAATCGGCGCCGCACGTCGAAGAATGAGAGGCCGCGCTCCAGCCGCAAGTTCCGCTCATCCTGTGCGCCGAAGCTCTCATAAGAGCCGGGGACGATGCCGTCGGCATCATCAATGGATTTGGCCCAGACGAAACTGGCGAGGAAGGCGACGCGATGCGTGAAGCGCTTCTCCGCCTTGATCTGCAAGGAATGATAAATGGAGTTGGCGATGTGTTGATCCTGGTATAGCGTCCCGAGCTCGGGGAAGGTTCGCAAGGATTGCAGATTTCCGGGGCGCGGCGGCAGGTCCTGGCCAATCTCGACGTGCGCGGGCGTGTTGAAGCGGCGGAAGAGTCCGAGATCCGTTCCCTTGGTTCCCACGTAGCCGACTTCGAACAGTGTAGCGCCGGGAAGCTCATGTTGAATGCTAGCGGCCCACTGCTGTACATAGGGCATCGGAGCGTGTTGATCCACCCCGTAATAGCTGGGAAAGTCCGTGGAGCTAGTTTGCGGAAAGCCGTTCTGGAAGGTCAACACCGGCATAAGCCCACCCGGCTCATTGAGCTCATTGCTCACGCCATTGCGGAGAAGATTGTAGGTTTCGATGGCTTGCTCGGGACTGTAGTAGATGCCGTAGCCAGCGCGAAACACGGTGTCCTTCGACGATCCGAATAAATGAGGAAGCTGCGCGGC
Source organism: Bryobacterales bacterium (assembly GCA_003166875.1). Lineage (GTDB taxonomy): Bacteria > Acidobacteriota > Terriglobia > Bryobacterales > Bryobacteraceae > Palsa-89. The sequence goes on from PMUN01000183.1 coordinate 12,424, forward strand.
GAGTCCGAGGCGAGGGGCAAAATTCTTGCGCTGGGGATCGATGCCGCTGGTAGGTTTGAGAACGGGCGCCGAGGGTAGCGTGGAATAATCCAGATTCAAAAGATTGCCGCGGTCTTCGGTAAACGGCGTGAAGTATTCGTAGCGGAAACCGGCGGAAATGGTGATGCGGGGCGTGAGGCGCCAGTCGTCCTGAATATAGCCGGCGTAGTTATCGTGACGCAGATAGGCCTGTGCATTGCCGACGGCGCGCTGGGTTTGGGCCGGGTAGCCCAGCAGAAAATCCGCCATTGCATCGCCGGTACTGTTGGGATTATTCGGGTCGTTGGTATAAGTGCCGTTAAATATGAAATTGCCGCGCACGAACAGGCTCTGCAAATACGCCATGGTGAAGTGCGTGAATTGAAAACCGGCTTTCCAGGTATGGCGCCCTGTGGTTCGCGAAATGCCGTTCGAGAAATACCAGGTATTGTCGCGCTGGGTTTGCGGCAGATTGTCGGAATCCTGCACAGTCTCGTAATCGGAGACTGTCAGGGCGGGCAGGCCGTAGCTGAACGGATTCGTGGAAAGTCCAGTGATTCCCAGGTTAGAGAGTACGTTGGCGCCAAAGGCGCTCGCCGGCAAATCGAAAACTCGCAGGCGCATGAATGAGAAGTGAGTTTCGCTCACCCAGGAAGTACCGGCGTAGGTGTGTCCGATGACGGCCTGCTGAGCGCGCGTGGTCTCCACGGTGGGTAGCGCGGGGAACGACCCAGCCAGTTCGGCGCGCTCGTCGTTGATGGTGTAACGGACGAAAACACGATGGCGCGATCCCCAAGCCCGGTCCAGCCGCAAGGAGCCGTTGTCGGAATGATCGCGATTGGGTGTGGCATCCACGTAGTCGAATCCATTGGCTAGCGGGTAGTTCGGGAGCGGCTCATAAAGCGCCAGATATTTCGCCGTGGTCGGATCGATGCGGCTGGCCGGAATCACGTTGTTTGCAAACGGCGCCCGCGTGCCGGCTGAGGTGAGCGTCAAAGGGTCGAAGATTTGCATACCGCCGGCGAAATCGCCGCCACGCACGGCCGCGTCCGGTACCGAATGTTGCGTGGCCTCAGCAGAGCGGTTTCGCAACCCTTCGAAAGAGGCGAAGAAATACGTGGACGCCGCCACGGGGCCGCTCACAGTTCCGCCGTATTGATTCTGGCGAAAGACGCCTCGCTGCAGTCCAGGCACTTCGAAGAAGCCCCGAGCGTCGGTGGCTTCATTGCGGAGAAATTCGAACGCGTTGCCATGAAACTTCGAGCTTCCGGGCTTGGTTACGATATCGATGACGGCGCCGAGGGATTGCTCGAACTCCGCTCCAGCGAGCGAGGTTTGGATTCGGAACTCTTCCACGGATTCCATCAACGGGACGACGGAAATAGCGCGAACATTTTGGTCCGTATCGTAACCGCCGTCCACGATATAGGTGTTTTCGTCCGATCGCGCGCCGTTGACGGGCGCATTGAAGGCGACGGCCCCGCGATTCCCCTGTTGGTCGTTATTAATATCGTGCGTGAATCCGCCAAGCTGGCGCGGAATGGCCCCCGGCCCGAGAGTCACCAGGGTGATGATGTTGCGTCCCAGCAGCGGCAGCGCCTCGAAGAAATCAGAACCTAGCAGATAGCCTTCCGAGGCATCGTCGGTTTGGAGCGACGAAACGTGCGCGGTCACGGTGATGGATTCGTGGCTGGATCCGAGATGCAGATCGAAGTCGAGATGCGATTTCTTGTTCAGTTCCACAAAAAGAGGCGACACGGTTACCGTCTGAAAGCCATCGCGCTGTGCGGTGACCGTGTACGCCCCGGGAAGAAGATCGTCAATTCTGTAGCTGCCGAAGGCGTTCGAGGCCGCCTTCCTGGCGAAACCAGTGGCTGTGTTGGTGGCTTGGATTTCGACGCCCTCGATGACCGCGCCTTTTTCGTCGCGCACACCGCCCAGCAGGCTTCCAGAGGAAACCTGAGCTTCCACGGGAAGCGCCAGGACCAGAAGAAGCGCGAGAAATACAAGCGCGGCAAGGAACAGAATAAACCGGCACGACCGCTCGGGTTTAATCATGGATAGCTAGCCTCCGGAATCCACCAGTTGTTCGAGCCGGGAAACAGCGTCATCGAGATCGCTGTAACGCATCTCCCAAATACCCGCACTCATCAAGCGTTCATAACATCGAATTTGTTCCTCGCGCACATCGCGCGCGCCAAACGTAACGTAGCGTTCGCACCAACTGAGCGCCTCGTCTTTCGGGTAGCGCCGGATACGCGCCGGACCGGGCTCGTTTCGATTGAGGAAAACAATGTGGTCGATGGAGCAGCCGGGGGCGCTTTGAATCGGCAGCTCGCTCGTAAATATTTCGATGCCGATCTTGCCGTTTGGACGCTTAACCGGCATTCGATCCTGCAATTCCGGAAAAAGCCGGCACGCATCTTCGCGTAGACGAATCGCATAAGGATCTCCCACCGAATAGCGGTCCGAACGGTTACGCACCAGCTGGACCCCGTCGTCCGAAACGAATGTCCAACCGGCGCGAGCACAGGCGTAGGAGAGCGTACTCTTGCCTGCGAACGAATCGCCCATTAGCGCCACGCCGCTGCCATTCCGAACCACCAGTCCACAGTGCAACGATGCACCGGACTGTTGCTCAATCAGAGTCAACCCAGCCGCGGTCAGAAAACGGTAACGGACCAGCCCGTGATCGGCTGCCACCAGCTGGTTGATCCAGCCGAACGCGAAATTCTGCTTAAAGTCGCAGACCATGAAATTCTCGGAGTCTGCGACGAAAAACATCAGATGCTCGCGCGAGCGGAAGACGGAATCAGGCGGCATTTGAGTATTGCTGCCCGCGGTTACACCCAGATGAAGTCGCACGGCCGCTGCGTCGAATTGCTGCGTGAACTGTCCCCATCCTTCCTGGGCGGCTTGTATCACGTGGGCCGAGTTGGTAGCGAGGTCAAGCGGAAATCCGAAAGGGTAAAATCTCGCGCTCAGAGGCAGGTCGAACGCCGAAAGCACGGGATCGGNNCGCGCAAGGGATATTTTACAAGAAAGGTACAAACAAGAAACAAACCGGATAGCAAATCCGGCAAGTGCGATGCCAACCACGCCCCACCAACGCATGAATCCGTAGTCCAAAACAAGCGTTAGCGCCAGGCTCAGCGCGGCCACGCGATACAGCAAGCGATTCGCTTTGAGCGCTGATGTCAGTCGAATTTCAAGAGCTAACAAAACGGCAATCGGTAATTGCAACAACGACGCTCGCTGTACCATCGATACCAGATGCGTGGCTGCCTCACTGAACGCGCCTTGTTGAAATAGAACTCGAATGATCGGCTCGGAGAAATACATCAGCGCGGCGGTTACAGGCAGAATCACCGCCAGGATGACAAGGCCGTAAGTTCGCAAGGTGCGGCGCAGCACGTGTGGATCGCCCAGCATGGCGCCCACCGAGATGTGGGGCAATACGGCGGTGCCAACAGCGGTGGGGCCGATCACGATGAGAACACCCAGCAACCGCGTCCCGTAGTTTAAGGCAGCCACGCTGCCGGAGCCCAATCGAGCGGCCATGCCTTGATCCACCAACGCACTGCCGGTCATGACTAGAGTGACCGCAACCAGCGGCGCGTATTGATCCGCCACTTGTCGCAATGATGCTGTGACGCCGGCCCAACGCGGGACCATCGGGTAACCGGCGCGCTTGACGCCGATACCGGCGGCAATAGCCTCCAGCGTTCCGCCGGCCAGAGTCGCGATGGCCAGCGCCATCACGCCGTATTGCTTCCCGCCGCCGAGCAACGCCACGATGGACGCGATGGGCGTGATCAGAGGCACCGCGGCGGAATACGCGAATTGGTGCTCGGAATTCAGCACCGCGCGCCAGGTGGACGCCAAACTGCCGAACGGCACCACTGCGATCATCACCAACAACAGCCGCTCGGTTAAAGCCAGCTTATTGGGCCCGAAACCGGGAGCAAGCAGGGGAAGAACAAAGCCGGAAACTGCCGCGGCACCCAAGGCAGCAATAACAAATCCCGCGCCCGCGGCCGCTAACACATTTGAATAAAGCGCTTCCGCCGCGGCTTTTCCTTGCTTTTGTCGCAATTCGATCAACGCGGGAATCAGCGCCGAATCCAGAGGGCCGGCCAGCATATCCATGAAAAAGGCCGGCAGGAGAAACGCGATGAGGAACGCATCCATGGCATCGCCGGCGCCGAAGAGCCGCGCGGCCAGGATCACTTTGACGGCACCGGCCACCTTAACAGCGGCGGTCCAGCCTCCCACGGTCGCGGTATCGGCCAGCATGCGCCAACTGGTGGAGCGCGGCTGTCGCGTTTCGCGGCTGTACTCGGACGGCCGATTCATGCGTCAGCCAAGCATGGCATACTTCCTACGATAGTCAATGAGGGCAAAGTCTCCATGCGCGCAGCGATCGTCCACTACTGGCTGCTGAACCTGCGCGGCGGCGAAAAAGTTGTTGAGGCGCTGTGCCGCCTGCTGCCCGACGCCGACATTTTCACGCTGTTTTACGATCCCGATGCCGTGTCGCCGGCGATTCGCTCGCATCGCGTTCACACCTCCTTCCTGCAGCCCTTTCGAAAACATTACCGTTCGTTTCTTCCCTTGATGCCGATGGCTCTGGAAAGTTTCGATCTGCGTGGTTATGACCTGGTGGTGTCGAGTGAGTCCGGACCCGCCAAGGGTGTGATCGTTCCTTCCACCACACGCCACGTCTGTTATTGCCACACACCGATGCGCTACCTATGGGACCAGTATCCGGCGTATCGCAACGACTGGACTCGCTCGCGTTGGAAGCGCGCACTAATGACACCGTTCGCGAACTATCTGCGGCTGTGGGATTACGCGTCGGCGGCGCGCGTCGATGACTTCGTGGCCAACAGCCAAAACGTGAAGCGGCGCATTTGGAAAACATACCGCCGCGAATCGATGGTGGTCTCACCGCCCGTAGCGGTTGAGACGTTCTACTCAAAGCCGGCAGAAGATTATTATCTGATCGTATCCGAGCTCGTTGCTTACAAGCGCCTGGATTCGGCCATTCGTGTCTGTGCTGCCACTGGACGCAAACTCCGCATAGTCGGCGACGGCCCCGAATTCAAATCGCTCAAGCGACTTTCGAACGCGAACATCGAGTTTTGCGGAAAGGTCGGCGAGGACCAACTGCGCGGCTTGTATTCCCGGTGCCGGGCATTCCTGATGCCGGGCGAGGAAGACTTCGGGATCACCGCGGTTGAAGCTCTGGCGAGCGGAAAGCCAGTCATCGCGTTAGCCCGAGGGGGCGCGCTCGAAACTGTCCCGATCGACAAACCTCAGGGTGGCATTTTCTTTAGCGAGCCCAGCGATGAATCGCTGCGAGAAGCCATCGAACGTTGGGAGCAGCGTGAAAATCAGGTTCAGCCGCGCGAGTTACAAGCTTGGGCGTCGCAGTTTTCAGAAGCGGAGTTCGCCAGGAAAATACGAGCGATATTGTTTCCTGAGCCCCCGCGCTAACGCTCGCGGTTCGGAAAGATGCGTCATGTTTAGAGAGTGTTACCGAACCGCGACCGTGAGGGAGTCGGTGCCTGCGCCGATTTCTTCACGGGTCCTAAGCTAAGACTGAGCTAAGGCTAGGCAAGGGAACATTGCCAACTTGTAAAAGTGTTGTAAAAACCCACGTTTGCTCGTCACAGTTCCAAGATGCGGCGTTACAATTTCGTTGGGCATGCAGACTGTTCTGGTGATCGATGACGACCGTAGCCTTCGGGACACCATCGGCGTGATGCTGGAGCAGGAGGGTTTCCACGCCGTACTGGCGGGCGATGGCGCCAGCGGCTTCAATCAAGCGGTGGAATTGAAGCCCGGCCTCATTCTAGTCGACCTGCGGATGCCGGGGCTCAGCGGCGAAGAAGTGTGCAGGCAACTGCGAGCCACTGGAATGACAACGCCGCTCATCGTCCTCAGCGCCATGTGCGGCGAGATGGATAAAGTGCAACTGCTCGAAATCGGCGCTGACGACTACGTGGTGAAGCCATTTGGCGCCCGTGAGCTGCTGGCGCGCATCCGCGCAGTCCTGCGGCGCACTACTCCGGAAGACTCCAAGGTGATGGCGTTTTCGGATGTGGAAGTTGATCTGACGCGGCGTGTGGTAACCAGGCGCGGCGAGG
>PMUN01000163.1 GCA_003166875.1 Bryobacterales bacterium
CAGGATTTCGAGCGAATCGGGAGCTTCGGCCAGCCGGCTTTTGAGGACCGGCTCCAAATCGCTGTAGTGAATGTCCCAGGTATTCTCAATGGTCGGCAGATCCTTGTTCAGCGGCAGCATTTTGTCCTGTGCGGGCGCTAAGGACAAACAGAAAAACGAGGTAAATACAGCGAGTTGCTTCAAGGTGCATAACAATGTGGAAGGCATGTAGGAATGTACGAAATCCGAGCCGCGACCGGCAGGAAGCGCTACCCCGAACGCAGAAATTAGCGACACTCGTGGTATCGCTCCCTCCCGGTCGCGGCTCGGTTTTCGTACGTTCCTACATGCCTTCCACATTTATGTCGCGCATCTCAGGATGGAATCCTGCGGCGGAATGTTAACCCGCCCAGTTCTGCGCCATTCGAGCAGAAACTGAGTCAAAAGAGCGGGATCGTCGCCTTTGGCCGGCCTTCTCCGCCGTCATAGACCAAATCGAGCGATCGAATGGATTTCATCTTCCCTGCGAACCGGAAAAACAGACAGCCCTTGGCCGTCCTGTTGCTGGGCCCTTCGGATAGCGCGACGGCCGCGATGGATTCGTCGATGCTAGTGGGAATCTGTTTCCCGATGCCGCTGGGATCCAGTGGATCCTCCACCGGCCGAGGAATGGGCGGTGGCGCTCCTGGATCTCCAGGAAACCTCCCCTCGGCTGACGGCGTGCCGTAGATCACCGGACCCGCTTGTGCGGACGCGCTGCGCTGATTTTCCCAATCCGGATATTTCAGCGCTCCTGCCACCGTGCCCGGCGAAACCGGAACCAGGACCCGCTTGCCGTCGTTGATCCGCAGAGAGAACTGACCGCTCTTGATATCGATGCCTTCCCGCGTGGACGAAAAAACGCCGACATCCACCACCAGATATTCCTTGGCGATATAAAAGCCTTTCTCGCTCGGAATGCTATGGTCCAGGTATTCGGCGCCAATTTCCATGCCGGGAAGCGAGACATGAGCCGGATAATCTGAGGCCTTGGCGCGCGGCGGGCCGCTCTGTGCGTACAGCGGGAGCACGGCAATCAACAATACAGCGCGGCGCACGATTTGAGTATATCGGGAGGGACTGGGGACTGGGGACTCCGGGCGGTCGCTTGACACGGCCTCCAACGCGTGTCATAGTATGGCTGAAAGTGTACTAGTATGTCACGCAGAGATGAATTGACTGTTCAAGACTTGCTGCCGCTGGCTCCCGTCACGTTTCACATGCTGCTGTTGCTCAGCGAAGGGGAACGGCATGGCTACGCTTTGAAACGCGAGATGGCCAAGCAGACCAAAGGCAAGCTCAATCCCGGGCCGGGTGTCTTGTACGGCTCCATCAACAAAATGCTGGAGCAAGGGCTGATTGTCGAATCGGAAGAGCGGCCGGCCTCACACTTGGACGATGAGCGCCGGCGATACTACCGCATCACGCCGCTGGGACGCAGGGTGGCGCAGGCCGAGGCCGTGCGTATGCGCCAATTGGTCGAGATGGCGGAGGCTAACCTAGGCCTCCCGGAACCTGCCTGAGGCGATCTAATGACTGATCCACTCAAGCTGTATCGTTTTTTGTTGAAGCTTTATCCGGCGCGATTCCGCGAGGAGTACGGAACGCCACTCGAGCAGCAGTTTTCGGACGAATATCGGGAAGCGGGAGGAAGCCTGGCACGGTTCGGGGTTTGGATGCGCACTCTACGCGATCTCGCGATTTCGATTCCGTTGGAGCTCGGGCGCGAGCTGCGGCAGGATCTGCGCTACAGCGTCCGGATCTATTCACGCCGGCCGGGCGTGACGTTGCTGGCGGTGGCCGCCATGGCGCTCGCCATCGGCGCCACCACCGGCGTGTTCAGCGTGGTGAACGCGTTGCTGCTGCGGTCACTCCCGTTCCGTGCGCCGGAGCGCATGGTGCAGTTAGGCATTCCTTTCGTCCCTCCCGACAGTCCGCCCGCTTTTCATGCCTGGCGAAGCCGCAGCAATTATCTGGAGGACGCGGCTATGTACAGCCAGACCGAGATGAACCTGAGCGGAGCAGCGGGATCGGCGCGGGTAAGGGTTTCCGAGACGTCCTCCAATTTCTTCAGTGCGCTCGGCCGCGAGCCGGAAATCGGACGCGGTTTCGCCGCCGATGAGGATGTGGAAGGCAAGAACGGCGTCGCCGTTATCAGCTATGGGTTGTGGCAGCAATTCTTCGGAGGCGACCCTCGCGTGCTCGGATCGACCGTCCATTTGAATGGCCAGCCGCTCACCGTACTGGGCATCGCGCCGCCGGGGCTTGATTACCCCGTCAAGACGGCCGTGTGGACGCCATCCGTTTTCAATCTGGCGAGGATTCCCAAAAGCGGAGTGGTCTGGCGGGAGGTCTTCGGACGGCTGAAACCCGGCCTCACCCTGGCCAGAGCGCAAAGCATGTTCGACGCCGATCGCGAACACCTGTCACCTGGCGTGCTCAAGCAGGAAGGGGCGGATCGAGTGAAGTTGATTCCGTTGCGCGAGCAACTGGCCGGCCCGGTCCGGCGCGCTTCCCTGGTTCTGCTGGGCGCGGTTTCGTTTGTGCTGTTGATCGCTTGCGCCAACGTCGCCAATTTGCTGCTGACGCGAATCACGGAACGGCGTAAGGAGCTGGCGCTGCGGGCTTCTCTGGGAGCCAGCCGCGCGCGCCTGGCGCAGCAATTGATAACGGAAAGCGTTCTGCTCGCCGGTCTCGCGGCGGCGGCTGGAATGTTGGTCGCACATTGGGCGGCCCGGCTGGCTACGGCTGCTCAACCCGCTCAACTAACCGCGCAGAATTACACCATCCTGGATTGGCGCGTGCTTGGCTTTGCCGCGGGCCTTGCAGTTCTCACGGGGTTTGTATTCGGAGTTCTCCCGGCCTCCTTGATTGGTCGCCTGCAGCCCTCCGAAGATCTGGTGCGTGCTCCGTCTGACGGGTCCAACTCGAGCGTGCGGCGCCTGCGTAGCGCGCTAGTGGCGTTGCAGGTGGCATTGACGCTGGTGTTGCTGGGAGGATCAATCGTGATGGGCCGCAGCTTTTCGAAAATGCTTGGCGCCGACTTGGGCTACCGGACCGATCACGTCATCACCATGAACGTGTCCCTGGCGGGCACTCGCTACGACAAACCCGAGCTCCGGACTCAGTACTATCACGATGCGTTGGACCGCTTGCGCAAAGTTCCCGGCGTCGAAGCTGCCGGCGGCATCGATGCTCTTCCGCTGGCGACCAATGCTTTTATGGGAATAGATGCGGAGCTTGATTCCAGTCCCAAGGCCGAATTCTCGTGCGTGATGTGGGCTACTACGGATTACTTCCGCACCATGCGAACGGACATCGTAGCAGGCCGCGATTTCACTTCTAAAGACCAGCAAGGCGCCGCGCGTGTTGCCATCGTCAATGAGGAGTTCGCACGCGATGCGGGAGGAAGCCAGGCGGTACTTGGCCATCATGTGAAGTCGATATTCGGCGGGAGTGGAAGTGGAGTGACCATTGTCGGCGTTGTGCAGACAGTTCACTACGACGCCGGCCCTGCTGACAAACCTATGCCCATCCTCTTTCTCCCGCCAGATCAGAATCCTTATCCCTTTATGACTCTGGTCGCCAGGGTGCATGGGAGAACGGAGGCGTATCTTCCGATTGCCCGCGATGCCGTTCAATCGGTGGGCCGGCAGGTCCCGGTCTTCGATGTGAAAACGTTGGACCAGCGCCTGGCCGAAAATCTCGCGCGGCCGCGTTTCTATACCACTGCCGTGCTGTTCTTCGGAGCCTTCGGGCTGCTACTGGCGGTAATCGGCGTCTACGGCGTCGCGTCGCATTCCATTCTGCAGCGCACGCATGAATTGGGTGTGCGTATTGCTATCGGAGCGTCCGCGCAACGCATGCGCTGGATGCTCTTGCGTCAAAGTCTATTGCCGGTTGCGTTTGGAATGGCTGCCGGAGTGGCCGGCGCTTTCGGCCTGGGGCAATTCCTGCAACATTTGTTGGATACNNGTGTGGTCGGCCACTCAGCGCATCCTCCGGCTCGACCCTATGCAGGTGCTTCGCGCCGAGTAGGATCAGGAACCGCCGCCGCTCGACGCGCCAGTGGCTATACCGGCTACTCCCACCGATTTCAAAGTAATACGCGTTCGCGCGTTCTGATCCAGCTGAATGCGAATGGAATTATTGCCTTGGTGCAGCCATTGCGACGTAATCATGTACGTTACATCATGGAAATGGCTGTTATGGTCGTCTGAACTGCGTATGAGCGTGTAGTCGTTGACCGTGATTGTGACTGGATTGTCAGAGGTGCCGCTTATCGTACCGCTGCTCTGGTTCAGAGTGAGGCGGATGCTCTGCATCGAGGGGAGTTCCAGGTTAAACTTCAAAAAGCCTTCATCGACAACAATCTGCAAACCTTTGGTTTCAGAGTTGAACTCGCACCCTTGCATCAAGGGCAGCGAAAGATTCTGAGTACGCTTCGGGTTCGGTACCGTGAGGTCAACGGCCTGAGCGGGAATGGCTTGTTGCGGGGTGGCTGCGGTTGCCATTTACTTCTCCTAAAGTTTGGGGGATTCTAGCAGGGACGGCGGCTGCTTCTGAATGCGTAGCGGCATTTTCAAAATACGCCGTTTCGTAGGGGATGTCAATGGAAATCGCTAGAAGAATCGCACGGATCGCAAAACGTCTTCGAAAATCTCCTGCACCTGCTCGAATTCACCTTGCGGTGCGATGAAGATAGCGTAGAACAATCCCTCTGGGCGGGCTACTGTGACTAACGCGTCCACCTCCTGCTGGCCGCGATACGGTGAAGTTGCATAAAGCGTGGTCAGGAGCGCAGGTTGATCGCCCACCTGAATGCCACGCGGGTCGCGGCCGGTGCGCATTCCTGCATTGGACTGCTTGAGCTGCCGGACTAGCGCCTGTGTGTCGCGATTCAGATCGGCGCCGGACTTCGGCGAAGAGTAATAGCTCACTTGCAAACCATAGCCGATTTGCGGCTGACCATTTGCGCTCTGTATGATTCCGTCACGAGCCGCGATGGTCACCGTGTTGGTCTGCTTGTCGCCATAGATCTGCCAGTTGTCCGGGTAAGCGAGCGAAAAGGATTTGCCGCGATAGGCAATCAGCCGGTTGCTTGGCCGCGCGCCAGGTGCGGACGGCTTGTGTTCATCATCGCTAGAGGTCGCTCGCGGCTCGTCTGGCGCGGAGATGTTATGGACCAGATCCTGCACGCGCTGAAAGTTCCCCGTCTCATCCTCGACATAAGCTCGCCGGGGCATGTACCGGACCTCTTCGCTCACGGCGGCTACGCGGTTACCCGGATTCGGATGGTCCGACAGAAACTGCATCAGTTCATTCTGGCGGCCACTCTTCGCCTCCAGCTTCTCGAAGAAATTCGCGAGCTCCAGCGGATTGTAGCCGGCGTCGGCGACGATCTCCGCGCCGTTGTAGTCGGCCTCCGTTTCGTCAGTCCTCGAGAATTTCAACAACACGGAATTGGCGCCCAGGCCGATGCCGATTTTCGCCAACTGGCCNNGCCAGTTGTGCCTCGTTTTCGGCGGCTTCGATCAGTGCCGTGTGAATGAAGATCGGTCCGCCTGGAAGCGCGAAAGCGTTGATGTTTTTGTCATAAATAACGTGAATGTGGAAAGGGAATAATCCACTGCGAGAGCCGTCGGTCGCGAGCGTGCGCGCATAAGGCGATTGCTCCAGCTTGCGGAGGATGGTGTTCAGATAATCGTCGAGGTCGCGGTTGTGTACTACGGCCATCTGTCTTTCCACTTCAACCGCCGCCTCTTGGCCAAGCTGGACGTCTTGTTGCATGGAAAACAGGTTCCAGCCCGGCTTCAACTGCTGTAATTGTGCGAGGCCGGGGGTGGCCAACATCATGGCAGCGGCGATCCAGGAGCAGACACGCGTGCGCGACATAAATAGCGTAGCCGAGCCGCGACCGGCAGGGAGCGATACCGCGAGTGCCAGTTCTGGTTTCGTGGTAGCGCTTCCTGCCGGTCGCGGCTCAGTCTTTCGTATATTCCTGCA